>CAYWKR010000001.1:0-21375 GCA_964458785.1 uncultured Bifidobacterium sp.
CTCTGTTTTTTATGTTGCTGAGTTTGTTTGCTGCACACCGATATTCGATTCTGCAGAATATGAAATGGCTTCTGCTTACCTGCCTTTCGTTTTTTTGTGCTTTGCTTTCAAAAGAATATGGTGTAACGCTTTTCATTCTGATTCCGCTATCGCTATACTTATTCAACAACGAATCATTTTCGTTTAAGAAAAATATACGACTGTGGATTGGCATGATACTTTTCTTCCTGATATATTATGGCATACGCTCAACCATTGTACAGGGAAATGAAGGCAATATTCAGGACAGTGAATTAATGAATAATCCTTTCTTACTGGCCGACGAAACCCAAAAACTGGCCACCCGGATTTTTATCTTCGGGAAGTACTTATTCCTGATGCTGATACCGCATCCGCTTTGTTCCGATTATGGATACAATTCCATCCCCTATAAAGATTTCACATATCCGGGAGTTTGGGTTTCCATCCTTTCCATGATTGGTCTTGCTATTGCTGTTTGGCAATCGTACCGTAAAAAAAGCTGGGCGCTTTTCGCACTTTCATTCTCGCTGCTCACCTTATTGCTGGTCACCAATTTCATTTTTAATATTGGCGCGACCATGGGTGAACGATTGGCCTTTCATGCCTCACTCGGATTCTGTATTTTTTTCGGCTATGGTATGTATTGGGTTGCCGTCAAGATGGGCAAACCACAGATCCTGTGGCTGTTCCTGCTTCCGGTGCTAATTCTGTACAGCATGAAAACCATTTCCCGGAATAAAGCCTGGGAAAATGACATCACACTAGCCCTGACCGATGTGGAAATTAATCCTGAAAGCATTGCATTAAATGGGAATGCCAGTTCACGCAACCTCGACCTCTCGGAGTTACCAGCCAATAAATCCAAAGAAAAAGAATATGTGGCCAAAGCTATTCGCTATGGCAAAAAAGCGGTTCAGTTACATCCCGGATTCGTAAATGGGTATCTGAATCTGGGCTTAGGCTATGCCAAATCAGAAATGTACGACAGTGCTAAAAATGTGTGGGATATCGCTTTCCGCATATATCCGCATCATCCGAGTAAAAACACCTACTACAACGTGCTTTCCAATGCGTATTACCAG
This sequence comes from uncultured Bifidobacterium sp., assembly GCA_964458785.1. Taxonomy (GTDB): domain Bacteria; phylum Bacteroidota; class Bacteroidia; order Chitinophagales; family Chitinophagaceae; genus OLB11. The sequence goes on from CAYWKR010000001.1 coordinate 1,104, forward strand.
CGGGGCTTTAAATTAGGAAGCACCAAACAATGGAAAGAAGGAGCCTATTGGATTCAAAAGGCAGTGGAAGCCGATGGAAGAAATGCCCGCTATTGGTACGATCTGGGAGGCTTTTCGTTTAACGCCGGCGATTATACTACCGCAAAAATGGCATGGGAAAAAGCCTATTCATTAAATCCAAATGATCCGGAAATTCAAAAAGTACAGGGGTATTTGAAATGAGTCAGATGAACTCAACCGAAGTATGTATTTTCTGGTTTCGCCGTGATCTGCGAAGCAACGACAATACCGGATTATTTCATGCACTCCGTTCCGGATGGCCTGTTGTTCCGGTTTTCATCTTCGACACGAACATTCTTCAGGAATTGCCTTCCGGTGACCGTCGTATGCCCCTGATATATGAAGCACTGCAAAAACTAGATGATACGTTCAGGAAGTCGGGCAGTGGCCTGGTAACGATACAGGGTACGCCCATGGAAGCCTTTCAGAACCTATGTCAGCAGTATAGTGTGAAGGCAGTGTACACCAACCACGATTATGAACCGTATGCCCGTAAGCGGGATTCTGCCATAGAAACTTTTCTGAAAGAACAAGGTATTTCGTTTCACTCATTCAAAGATCAGGTGATGTTTGAAAAGGATGAAGTACTGAAACCCGATGGCACACCCTATACCGTATTTACACCTTACTCGAAAAAATGGAAGGACGCCTGGCAACAGGTTCATTGGAAGAATACCGATTCTGAGAATTATCTTCATCACCTGCTGCAGGTACCTGATCCACCGGACCTGGTGCCGCTTGCAACACTTGGATTTCATGCCCGGAACAACTTACCCCTCCCTCGCCTCGATGCCTCATTTCTGAGTCGTTATCACGAAACCCGCGATTATCCCGCCATCGAGGGCACCACCCACCTGAGTGTGAGTTTACGCTTGGGTCTTTTAAGCATCCGTCACCTGCTGAAAACCATTCAACCGATAAATACCAAATTATTTGATGAACTGATATGGCGTGAATTCTATCAGAGTATTCTCTGGCATTTTCCCCATGTGGTTCATCAATCGTTCAAACCTGATTATGACCGTATTCAATGGCTAAATCGGGAGGAAGACCTGCAAGCCTGGTATGAAGGACGAACCGGATATCCAATGGTCGATGCCGGTATGCGGGAACTGAAGGAAACGGGATGGATGCACAACCGGGTGAGAATGGTTTGTGCTTCCTTTTTATGTAAACACTTACTATGCGACTGGCGCCTGGGAGAAGCCTGGTTTGCTGCCTGCTTACTCGATTACGATCTGGCGTCGAATAATGGAGGCTGGCAATGGGCTGCAGGATGTGGTGTAGATGCTGCCCCTTATTTCCGTATCTTCAATCCCACTTTACAGGCATTAAAATTTGACCCCGAACGTAAATACCTGCTTCGCTATATTCCTGAACTGGATTCGCTGCATTATCCCAACCCGATTGTAGAACACGAAATGGCCAGAGAACGATGTCTGTCTGTATATAAAAAAGCAATTCATAGCATCCCTTAATTAATTTTAGAAGTCAAAAAATAAGGTCATGAAATTTAATCCCCGCGTGGATGAGTACATTGAAAAGGCAAAACCCTTTGCACAACCCATACTCCGTCATCTGCGCGACATAGTTCATCAGGCTTGTCCGGATGTGGAAGAGACTATTAAATGGGGTATGCCAAGCTTCGAATATAAGGGATTCCTCTGCGGCTTTGCTTCATTTAAGGAACATTGCACTTTTGGATTCTGGAAGGCCTCACTGATGAAAGATCCCATGTTGATGAAGAATGCTGCTCGGGAAGATTCTATGGGGCATCTGGGACGAATTCAGGACCTGAAGCAATTACCTTCCAATCGCAAACTGTTGGCTTTAGTGAAAGAAGCCATGAAGTTGAACGAAGACGGTATCAAACTCCCTAAAAAAGTAAAAATTGCGAAGGAGGCTCCCGAAACTCCTGATGTACTTTTAAAAGAATTGAAGAAAAATTCTTCTGCCATGAAAACCTTTCAGGCATTCAGTAGCAGTTGTAAAAAAGAATATATCGAATGGATTACGGAAGCGAAAACAGACGCTACACGGGAACGCAGAACCCATCAGGCTGTGGAATGGATGGCGGAAGGGAAAAAGCGAAACTGGAAATACGAAAAATGCTGAAAATACCCCACATGCCTATGGTGCAGTGAGCATGGTTTTCAGCTGTTCGGGCATGGGAACCATTTTCCTTTGTTGGTAATCGAAACAAATCATCCCTGTTTTAGCTAAGGCTACAATTTTCGAACCCTGTTCCTGCTCCTTGCTCACCCGGTAAAACATATCGAAAGCAAAGGGTTCATTCAGTATCACGGCTAATTCAAACATCAGTTCGTCGCCATAAAAGGCTTCTGCTTTATATTGAATAGCACTGTCGGCCATAATGAGACCGCACCCGCCTGCTTCCATTTCTGTCATTTCATGTTCTTGCAAAAACTGCAGTCGTGCTTCATGCAATAAACCCAGTAACCGGTCATTCCCCAGATGGCCCCCATAATTAATATCGGAAATACGAACCCGGATTCTGGTCTTAAACAAAACGGATTCAGGAAATGGTATGCGGATTCTCATAATTCATTAAAAAGTCAATCAATAATCGAATCGCTTTTTTACGGTGACTAAAACGATTTTTTTCCTCCGGGCTCATTTCTGCAAAACTTCTATGGTCTCCATCCGGAATAAACACCGGATCATACCCGAATCCACCGGAACCCTGCACTTCATGCGTAATTTTTCCGTGGCATTCTCCCGAAAAATAATATACCTGATCATCGATAAGAAGGCATACTACAGTGCGAAAGGTAGCCGATCGATTGGAACATGCTGACAGTCCTTGAAGCAGCTTTTGTATGTTATCCTCAACGTTGGAATTTTCGCCGGCATAACGAGCCGAACGAACACCCGGTTCACCTCCCAGGGCATCCACAAACAAGCCACTATCCTCTGAAAAACAGGAAAAACCTGTTTCCAGTTGCACCTGGCGGGCTTTTGTAAAGGCATTCTCTTCCAGCGTTTCGTAGGGTTCGGGAATATCGTGACTATATCCGGCCTCATCCAGTGTCATAAAACGAAATACACTGCCTGCAATGGCATTTACCTCTTTCACCTTATGCCGGTTCCGTGTGCAGAATACCAGTGTCTTCATACCAAATTAAACATAGGCATCAGCCCCTGCTTCCACAATTCTCTTTTCTTTTCCGGTGAAGCCCCTATTTGGCTCAGACTATCAGCCAAAATCATCTGTATTCCAGCAAAGGGAAACGGGCGGTAACGTACAGCACTTATCCGGACACTGTCTGTCTCCGGTTCTAATCCAAAAAGGATAATGTAGCGGGGCTGATATCGCGATTTCAGCTCGAAAACGCGGGCAGGGCTGGCCTCCTGAATCCGGTAGGCTTCCGGTTTCAACTGACATGCTTCCATCATTTTTGTTACCAATTGTACTGAATCCGGTGTGAGATCGGCTCCTGTGGCTAAAACCAAAACCTCCATCGGCGAACTGAATCCGCTATCCGGTAACGAAACCGTATCTGTTGCCGTAACGAACAACATCTCGTCGTAAATGCTTAAAAGTTCAGAACCCGGAAGCTCGATCATAACAGAAATGTAGTTTTTTTTTTGTTGCTTTGCAGCTTCAAATCTGTACAATGATACAACATACCCTCGATATCGAAGTAAAGCATGTTCAGGAAAGCCGGGTAGGTGAAATGGATACCCAGAATCTTCAGTTCGGACGAATTTATTCCGATCATATGCTGAGTGCTGAATATGTAGACGGTGACTGGAGGGATGTACAGATTTTACCTTATGGTCCCATTACCATGAGTCCGGCCACCACCTTTATTCACTACGGACAAAGTTTATTCGAAGGAATTAAAGCGTATCGCCGGGATGATGGAGGAATTTATATTTTCCGACCCACCGATAACTGGAAACGTTTTAATGTTTCGGCACGCCGCATGGCCATGGCCGAAGTTCCGGAAGAATTATTTATGGAGGGGATGCGCAAACTGATTGAAACCGATCAGGCCTGGGTGCCGGATGTGGAAGGCAGTTCATTGTATATCCGTCCGTTTATGTATGCCACCGATGAATTTATTGGAGTGAAGCCAGCCGAGAATTTCAGGTTTATGATTATCACGTCTCCTGCAGGGGCTTATTATAGCAAACCCACCCGCATTTATGTGCAGAATAAATATGTTCGGGCCTTCCCGGGGGGTATTGGATTTACTAAAGCTGCCGGTAACTACGGTGCCTGTATGTTACCTACCCAGGAAATTCGTAAAGCGGGCTATGATCAGATTCTATGGACCGATGGATTCACGCATAAAAACGTTCAGGAAATCGGAACCATGAATGTGTTCTTTGTGTTAGGTGATACGGTGGTTACACCTGATTTAAGTGAAGGAACCATTCTCGCCGGTGTAACACGCGATAGTGTGATTCATTTGCTTAAAGAAAAAGGGGTTAAAGTAGAAGAACGTCCGCTGTCGATTGATGAAATTGTTGACCATTATAAACGCGGTCAATTAAGAGAAGCCTTTGGGGCAGGAACCGCAGCCGTAATTGCTCCCATTGCCGAATTATTTTATGATGGTGAAACCTATGCCTTACCACCCGTACAGGATTGGGAAATTGCCAATGGTATTAAAAAAGAACTGGCCGATATCCGGTATGGCCGCTTACCCGATACACACAACTGGATGTATAAAGTGTGCTAAGCTTACCCGCTGAAAGATCAAAAAGGAATCATTTGAATGTTGCCTGAACAGACCGAGCATTTTCGTATTCTGACCACCGGACCTATACCCTTCCCTTCCGGCCCCGACCAACAGGAAACAGGTTGCTTCCATGCCGAAGTATTGAATGAGGCAGAAGCCATGTTAAGTAAGGCCGATGCGGTTTTTGTTGGTGCAAGTGATCCGTATGCCGTTGACCATGCCGAACAGGCCTTACGATTCGGCAAACCGGTACTTCTCGAATCGTATCAAACTTTAAGTATTACAGAAGCCAGCAGTCTGGTAATGCACAGTCGTGAAGCCGGGGTTCCCTGTTATACCCTGCGCCAATCGGAACCGGTCGAACTTCCCTCGCCTCCCAATCAGGCTATAGATTTCCTTGAAGTGGAATGGTGTATGCCACCCTCCAACACCTTAGAGGAAGCAGACATGGATAGCATTTTATTCCATCAGTTGGAGTGGATTTACCTTTTCATGCAAAAAGACATTCGAAAAATAAGCCGGAACAGATGGTCACAATTCACGTCATTCCCGGATCATTATCAGATTCATTTTGAATTCAGCGACCGGAGTATGGCTTTGCTTCGTTTGCATCATGCTTCATTTAAGAAAAAGCACCGGATATTTCTGAATGGAAAATCATTTTTTGTATTGGCTGATCTGGAATCCAAAACATTACATAGCCGTACAGGGGACATTGAAATTAAAGAAAACCTGCCTTCACTGCCGGTTCCGGAAACCAAGTCGCTATTCACAGACCCTTCCTTGTATGTAGCCGGCGATTATCCCGGCCGCCTTACTATGGAAGAGGCATTACCGGTTCTGGAATGGGTTCAGCGAATGAACAAATTGGAAAATATAGCGGAACCTTAAAATATTTATTGTTGAATTCCGTTTATGAAAAACTTAACAGCATGACATTTCGTTCGCCTCATCTGATTCTCCTTTTACTATCGTTCAGTTTGTCGTGCAATCTGATAAATCCGTCCGAAAAGGTTCCTACCTTTTTATTGCTCGATAGTGTTAAACTGCAATCAGTTATTCCTACGGTTCATGGTTCGGTATCGCATAAGATTAAGGATGTTTGGGTTTATTATAATCGTCAATTACTGGGAGCGTATGAACTTCCGGCCCGTGTTCCGATATTAGCCGAAGGAAATGGCGAAATTGAAATGGTGGCTGGCATTTATGAAGATGGCTTAAGCGGACTTCGTGCCAAATATCCTTTTTATACGGTCGACACGCTTCCATTTCTTAGCAGTCCGGGTAATTCGGTACATTATACCCCGGTATTTCGGTACCGTACCACCGACACACCGGCTATCAGTTACTTTATCGAAGATTTTGAACAGGGAAATAGTTTTATAGCATCGTATGGCGATACCAGTTTTGTAAAAACCAATAACCCTGCAGACGTGATGGAAGGCAGTTGGTCGAGCAAACTGGTAGTAAGCGACACGGCCAGTTTTGGAGAAAGCCGAACCCTTCAGGGTTTTACATTTCCTCCGAATAAAATAGCCTATCTGGAACTGAATTATAAAAGCGATATCCGTTTTGTGTTGCGGGTACATGTTACCACCACGTCCGGATCGCAGACAACTATTGATTTAACCGGATTAAATCCCAGTTCCGTTTGGAATAAAATTTATTTCAATTTCGGGGGATTTGCCGCCACTTATCAGAATGCGACTTTCCAATTCATTTTATCGGCCAACCTACCCTCGGGTGTTTCAGAAGGAACAGTTTTGATTGATAATTTTAAAATCATTCATTTCAATTAATGACAAGACAGGTCCGTAATGCAATTGTATGGTATGCCGTAGCCGATTTCCTGTCTGCCTCGCTGGTATGGATTTTATTCCTGGCGTACCGTAAACTAAAAAGCGGTTATCCGGGTTGGAATGACTTTGCCACGCAGTTCTCACATAAAGATCTGATAATGACGCTTTGTGTTATTCCATTCACCTGGCTGATTTTGCACTTGTTCTCGGGAGCTTATTTTAATCCATTCCGAAAATCGCGCTTTATCGAAATATATCGTTCTTTTATTATAACCCTGATAGGCAGCTTACTGGTCTTTTTTGTATTTATTCTCAACGATACCACACGGGATGTACAGTACTACACACAATCGTTTCTGGTGTATCTGTTATTGCAATTCTGCATTACCGTATTGATCCGTATTCTGGTATTAAATCAGATTAAGCGACAAATGACCCATGGCCAGTTTGGTTATAACACCTTGCTGATTGGCGGAAACCAGCAAGCCATTGGAGTGTATAAAGATCTGACCCAGAATAAAAATAATCCCGGTTATCAGTTCAATGGATTTGTATATGCCGATGCCACCGGTAACAATGGCATGAGTGCATATTTACCCAAGCTTGGAAGCATCGAAAATCTGGAGAATATTATAGATGAACATGCCATTGAAGAAGTAATTATCGCAGTTGATACCAGCGAACACGATAAATTACAACATATTCTGGCTCAGCTTTCGCACAGAAAAATTATTATTAAAATCACCCCCGATTTATACGATATCATTTCGGGTACGGTGAAAACCAGCAATGTATTTGGTGCGGTGTTAATTGAAATATATCCGGAACTGATGCCCGACTGGCAACGGGTTATTAAGCGTGCTATCGATATCGCTGTATCCAGCCTGGTACTTATTTTACTTAGTCCGTTATACTTATTCGCTGCCCTTCAGGTGAAACGATCTTCTCCCGGTCCGGTGTTATACAAGCAATGGAGAATTGGCTTGAATGGGAAGCCATTTTATATTTACAAATTCCGAAGTATGGTGGTAGATGCCGAAGAACAGGGCCCGGCCTTGTCGAGTGCACATGATCCCCGCATTACACGATTCGGAAAATTCATGCGAAAGTGGAGAATTGATGAATTACCCCAATTCTATAATATTATCATTGGCGACATGTCGCTGGTTGGTCCCCGCCCGGAACGAAAACATTATATCGATATTATTTCTCAAACCCATCCGCACTATAAATACCTGCACAAGGTAAAACCGGGTTTGTCGTCGTGGGGTATGGTTAAATTCGGTTATGCCGAAAATACGAGCCAGATGATTGAACGAATGAAATACGATTTGCTTTATATCCGCAACTGTTCCCTGGTACTCGATTTCAAAATTATGATCTATACGATTTTAGTTATCTTGCAGGGCCGCGGAAAATAAGGCTCCATGCGAATTTCATACTTCTTACCCTTCATTTTTTTCTCTTGTATCTCCTTTCTGTCTGCTCACGGTTTCCAGCAAGAACTCCGCTATCGTATTCAGGTTCGACTCGATGATGAACGACATATCTTACGGGCCCATGAAAGTATCTGGTATACGAATAACTCCGGCGATACATTAACTGAACTTTATTTTCATCTTTGGCCGAATGCCTATAAAAACGATGGAACTGCATTCTGCACACAGGAAGTAGAAAATAAAAAAACCGATTTTTATTACAGTAAGGAAAAAGACCGCGGGTATATCGATAGTCTGGATTTTCGCACAGGAGAAGAGATACTGGATTGGTCATACTGGAATGAACATGAAGATATTATTCTGATTCGTTTAAATAAACCCTTATATCCGGGACAGCAAACTGAAATTCATACCCCCTTCCGTGTAAAAATTCCGTCTTGTTTTTCTCGCTTAGGCCATGCAGAAAAAAGGTACCAGATCAGTCAGTGGTACCCTAAACCGGCTGTATATGATCAGAATGGCTGGCATCCGATGCCCTATCTCGATCAGGGAGAATTTTACAGTGAATTCGCCGAATTCGAAGTGCATATCGAAGTTCCGGAAGAATATATTGTAGCCGCTACCGGCGACTTGGATCATCCTGCCGAACGGATTCGTCTTGATAGTCTGATACAGAGAAATGCCCGTGGAGTGCACGATAGTATTCCGCATTCAGGGAAAACAAAAATTCTCACATTCAGGCAAAAGCAAGTGCATGATTTTGCCTGGGTGGCCGATCCCATGTTTGAAATAGAACGTGAAACCTGCAGCCTTCCTTCAGGAAGAACCATTCAGTGCTATAGTTATTTCCGTCCCGAACACCGGAAACTGTATAAAGGAAGTTCAAAAATTATAGCTGAAGTGGTTCGATATCTCTCATCACATGTGGGAGAATATCCCTATCAACAGGTCAGTATTGCTGATGCCTCACTGGAAGCCGGTGGTGGCATGGAATATCCTAATCTGGCTATTATCGGACCGGTACCGACACGAAGTGAACTTCAAACAGTTATTATTCATGAGGTGGGGCATAACTGGTTCTATGGTATTCTGGGAAGTAATGAACGCGATTACCCCTGGATGGATGAAGGCATCAATTCGTACTATGAAGAGAAAATAGATAATTACCTGAAGAAAAAAGATACCGTTCAGAATGTCAAACGAAACGCACTCTCACTCGATCCGGCGCTCTTATATGTTTTATCGGCACGTATGCACACCGATCAGGGACTGAATGAGGCAGCCACAGCCTATACGCCGCTGAATTATGCGTCGGTGGTGTATCAAAAAGGCGGTGCCATGATGCGATACCTCAATAGTTATCTGGGTGATTCGGCCTTCGATCGCTCAATGAAAACCTATTATGGTCAGTGGAAATTCAAGCATCCACGCCCCGGTGATCTGGAAACCTGTTTCAAACAAACGAATGCCTCTTCGTTAGACTGGTTTTTTCAGGATGCCGTGCATACTACCCGAACCGTAGATGCTCAAATCAGGTCGGTACAATACAAAAAAGAAAGTAAGGAATATCGTATTCACATCCATCATCCGGGTTCGTTGAAAGGCCCGGTTCCGGTATCTGCATTTTTCAAAGATTCACTGCTTGCCACCCGTTGGATAGAAGCCGGGAAGGATCAATGCGTGTTTACCGAACAGGAAATACCCGGTGTAGACCGGTTTGAACTCAATAGTATGAAGTCGCTACCGGAAATGCGTTTCAGCAATAATGACTACCGGCTTCATAGTTTATTTCACCGGTGGAAACCCGCACTTCGGGTAGGCACTTCTGTGGGACTAAGTCAGAAAAACCGGATGTACCTCTTACCTGCCCTGGGCTATAATGTGTATGATGGGTTTCAGGGTGGTCTGGTAGTGCATAATCTTGAAATTCCGAATCATCGTCTGCAGGTCATTCTCAATCCCATGTATGCGTGGAATTCGAAACAATGGACCGGAAGTGGCATGTTGAGTTATACTTTTTATCCTGCAAACAAGGCCGAAATCAACACGGGTTTGTTCTTTCGCAGTTACCACGATCGTGAAAGTCATTTGAACCTGAACCATTCGCTCTTTACCCGGTATTACCGGTTTAAACCTTTTGCTGCCATATATTTTAAAAAGAAAAATGCCCGCAGTCCGATTCAAGATATTCTGCAACTCCAGTGGTCGTTTGTAAAAAAAGAGGCTTTCCAATACAGGTTACGCACCAGCGATAGTGTGTATATCCCTTCTGTTATTCATGCTCCGGATCAAAATGCAGCACAGGCCCGTTTTATCCATGCGCATCGCCGAACCTTCAATCCCTTTCAATACGAAGTATACGCTTTGGCTAACCGGAACTTTTTAAAACTCGGATTAGATACCCGTTGTCGTATCGATTATCAGATGAAGAATAAATCGTTCTATGTACGCTTCTTTGCAGGTAAGTATATTCAATGGCAATCACAGCAATCGATATTCGAGGAACGACTTCAGTATCTGAATTTAACTCCTTCGGGACCTCAGGATCTTTTTTATGATGAGACCTATGCCGGGCGAAATGAATCTACCGGATTCTTTTCCAAACAAATCTCCATGCGCGAAGGCGGATTCAAATTTTCAACCCGAAATTACAGCGATCCGGTAGGTACTACAAACCGCTGGCTGACTGCATTGAATCTGCGGAGCGATTTGCCGGTGAAAATGCCCATTCATCTTCAGGTATTTTTCGATGCTGCGACCTATGCCGGTGCCGCCGAAAAAAATAGCAGCAAACAAAAAGTAGTTTATGAAGCAGGGTTGGAATGTCACTTCTTCCGGGACATGCTGGTGATCTATGCACCCCTTCTTTTAAGTCGCGACCTGAAGGATTACCTGAAAAATACCTATACTAAAAACCGCTTTGCTGAAAGCCTGAGCTTTAGTTTAAATCTGCAACAAATTGCCTGGTTCCGAACCCAGCATGCCCTTTCCCTGATCCGTTTCTGAGGATATCAGAAATTGAATCCGGCATGTATCTGGATCATTTGATTTTTCCATTCCTGTTTATCCCCTGTAACCGTTTGCATATTGCTCATACTGTTAATTCCACTGATATAACGAATACCGGCATTGAGCCGAATGGCACTGCTCCGTCGTCCGAATTCAAACCAAAGACCACCCAACAGGTTGAAATTATTGGCTTTTACAATATCGATGCCACTCTTCAACAGATGATTTTCATCGCTGGTACTCACCGAAGCAGTATACTGTGGACCACCCTGTAACCATAGAAATTGTGCCAGTTTCAGATTCACCAGCAGGGGAATGGAAATGGTTGTGAACTGAAATTTTCCGTTCTTTAAGCTATCACTCAGCTGGTTATAGTACTGGTGATATAAGCCATAGAAACTACTATCGGTAGTAATATGACTTTGCGACCAGAATACTTCGGCCTGAATACCCAGACGAAGGGTATTGACAAAAGCAAACAAGCCGGCATGCGGATCAGTACTGAATTGATCTTTCCATTCGCTGCCTACTACTTTATTAAAATTCAAACCGGCTTTGGCACCTATCCCGAAATCGATTCCAAATTTTTCTCTGGCGCTTCCCTGAAGGCTCATCACAATAACAAACAGAAGGAGGAGGTTCTTTTTCATGCCGTAAAAGTACATATTTCCGGCATTCGGCCATGTAACCGCCTGGGTTGCTGTTTCTTTTTCACATCGCCTGAACTACATTTGCCGCAAAACAAAACAACATGATTCTTTCGGATAAACGAATATTGGAAGAAATGGTTTCAGGCACCATCAAAATTGAACCTTTCAACCGGGAATGTCTGGGAAGTAATTCATACGATGTACATCTGGGAAAACACCTGGCCATGTATACCGACCATCAGCTGGATGCAAAAAAGCATAATACCATCCGTCATTTCGATATCCCCGATGAAGGATTTGTTTTACAGCCTGGTGAATTTTATCTCGGTGTTACCGAAGAATATACCGAAACCCATAACCATGTGCCATTTTTAGAAGGAAAATCAAGTACCGGTCGTCTGGGCATCGATATACATGCTACAGCCGGCAAGGGCGATGTTGGATTTTGCGGTAACTGGACGCTTGAAATCTCAGTAAAACAACCGGTTCGTATTTATCATGGTGTGCCCATCGGCCAGTTGATATATTTCCCGGTGGAAGGCGAAATAGAAGTGAAGTATAATAATAAAAAAGGCGCCAAATACAGTGGTCAACCGAACCGCCCGGTAGAAAGTATGATGTGGAAAAATCAGTTCTGATTTGCTTTATACTGTTTTATTGATTCTGTCCATTCTTCATTGCAAAAAGCACCGGAATCCGACCGAATTAGAATAGGTCGGAAGCAGAATGGAGTTTACCTTTGGGAACTTTTATAAAGGAATACTTCATGAAAAAATCGAATCTGGTGGCCTTAATTGTAATTGCTGTAGCTCTGGCTGCCATAGTGAGTATGGTGGGCGATTTCAGCAGTTACGAGACCTTTACCAGCGCCGAACAAAAGCCTGGCAAAGAATTTCAGATTATCGGTAAGCTGGATACCACGGTAAATAAAATGCAATACGATCCGGTGGCCGATCCAAACCACTTTATTTTCTACGCCAAAGATGAAGCCGGCAAAACAAGCAAGGTTATTTTTAACGGAACAAAACCGCAGGATTTTGAACGAAGCGAAAAACTGACCATGACCGGTAAAATGGTGGATGGAAATTTTCAGTGCAGCAAGATTCTGATGAAATGCCCTTCAAAATATAAAAACGATCAGGTGGCTACTGCCCAACCAGGTTCTTAATACTACTAAACGCTATTACTGCTTTTGGATATCCAATTTCTGAATGAACAACTCTGGCCTGGTCGGATAGGACAATTCCTGACCATTACTGCTTTGGTCTCGGCCTTGTTTGCCAGTGTGTCGTACTTTCTGTATTCCCGTCAAGGAGATACCGCCTGGAAACGGAGTGCCCGTATTTTATTTATCACCCATGGATTGAGTGTAGCCGGCATTTTTCTCACTCTTTTTTATATCATTTTCAATCACCGGTTTGAATATCACTATGCCTGGTCACATTCGTCTGTAGCCTTACCATTCAAATATCTGCTCTCCTGTTTTTGGGAAGGACAGGAAGGGAGTTTCCTGCTATGGAGTACGTGGAATGTAGTCTTCAGTTTATTCGTCATTAGGAAGAATAACAAATGGGAAGGGCCTGTGATGACTATCGTATTATTGGCCCAGACCGTATTAAGCAGTATGCTGCTGGGCTTATATTTCTTGGGCCAGAAAGTGGGTAGTGATCCGTTCATTTTGCTTCGCGACCAAATGGCAAGTGCCCCTATTTTTCAGCAAGCCGATTACCTGAATTTTATCAAAGACGGGAATGGATTAAATCCTTTACTTCAGAATTACTGGATGGTGATTCATCCTCCGGTACTCTTTGGCGGGTTTGCCACTACGCTTTTCCCGTTTGCCTATGCAGTAGCCTGTTTGTGGAAAAAAGATTACCAGGACTTTATTCAACCCATGCTTCGCTGGTCGGTTTTTAGTGGAATGATACTTGGAACAGGTATTATGATGGGGGGCGCCTGGGCTTATGAAAGTTTGAATTTTGGAGGATACTGGGCCTGGGATCCGGTTGAAAATGCCAGTCTGGTTCCCTGGCTGGTGATGATTGCAGGCTTACATACGCTCATGGTGTATAAGGCCAGTGCGTATTCGCTCAAATCCACTTTCCTGTTTTTTATTCTGGCTTTTTCACTGGTTATCTATTCCAGTTTTCTTACCCGAACCGGAATTCTGGGTGAAACTTCGGTGCATGCCTTTACCGGTGAAGGAAATTCGCTTTTCTATCATCTGTTGATTTTTCTTTTTGTTTTTCTGATTCCTGCCCTTGTGCTCTTTTTCTTACGTTACCGCAGCATTCCGGATACAAAAAAAGAGGAAGAAGCCATGAGTTCAAGAGAATTCTGGATGTTTATCGGTGCCCTGGTTCTCATGATTTCGGTGGTACAAATCACCTATACCACCTCGATGCCGGTATGGAATAAACTCTTCGGCAGTAAGTTAACCATTACCGATCCGGTGAGCCATTACAACAAAATTCAGTTATGGATTACACTTCTGGTATTGCTGGGAACCGGACTGGTGTACTATCTGAAATTCAAGCAGAGTAATTTGAAAGAAGCCGGTAAAAAACTTCTGTTACCGGCATTGATTTCTCTGGTTGTGACCACTTTGGTTCTCTATTTTCAGCAAATCACTTCCATTCCCGTAGCCATGCTGATGGGGGTAGCCGTTTTTTCAGCACTGGCTAATTTCTTTTATATCATCCGGGTATTGAAAACCAATTATATAAAATGGGGCGGCAGTATTTCTCACCTTGGATTCAGTTTAATGATAGTAGGTATTATTCTTTCCTCCTTCAATAAACGGGTTATTTCGGTGAACCGGATGGGCGTTGATTTCGATATGGGTAAGAAAACCGATAGCGAGAATAAAAAGGAAAGTCGCGAAAATGTACTCCTCTTCCGGAACATGCCGCAACGAATGGAGAATTATCTGATTACTTATATTGGCGATACAGTGGTTGGACCGAATCATTATTACCGGATCCGGTACCAGAAACAGGCGAATGACAGCGGAAAAGTAAGTGAACAATTTGTATTGGAACCCAATGCCCAGATTAATCCGAAGATGGGATTAATTTCCAGTCCGGATACCCGTCACTACCTCACCCACGACATCTTTACCTATATCACGTCTACGGTCGACAAATCGAAACAAAGCGATACCACTGCCTTTGAATCGAAGAAAATGAAAGCCGGGGATACCATTTTTCTGACTACCGGTTATGTGATTTTCAATGGGTTTACTACCGACGTGCGTAATAAATTCTACCAGCCACAGGAAGGCGATATACCGGTAGCTGCCCGTTTGGAAATTCATGATCTGCAGGGAAGTACCCGGATGTCGGAACCGGTATACTTTATTCGTTCGAACCGGGAAGAATGGATTACTGACACCATTCCGGAACATAATCTGAGCATCCGGATGACCAAGGTGATTCCTGCCGAGAATGCAGCCCTGATCGAGTACAGGCAAAGTGCGGCCATGAACGATTATGTAATTATGAAAGCTATCCTTTTCCCATACATCAACGTCTTGTGGATCGGAACGATTCTGATGGTTGGCGGAATGGGAATTAGTCTGAGAAAGAGAATCGTTTCAAAATAGTTGTTTAAAAAATTTTTTATCTATATTTACCCTGTTGAACAGACTATCATAAAAGAATTATGAACAGAATATTTGTCACTGCCCTAGCCACCCTGCTGGTATTTACCGGAGTGGTATTCAATGCTTGCAAACGCGACAAATGTCGTCAGGTAAGTTGTGCTTTTGGCGGTGTTTGTAAGGACGGTACCTGTCTTTGCCAGATCGGGTATGAAGGCGAACATTGCGAAACCATTACCCGCGACAAGTTTAAAGGAATCTGGAATGTGAATGAAGACGGTACGCTGAGTCCTGCTGCACAATACACCGCATCTATCGAGAACGGGGCAGCGATTAATGAAGTGCTTATTAAAGATTTTCAGAATTTCTATCATTCTGAATCCGTTCGTGGAATTGTGTACAAAGACACATTAACTATACCTGTACAGAGCTTTTCTGATGGAAGTACCGTGGAAGGGTGGGCTACCATTGTAGATACCAATCCATTAAACCAGCACTACTATCAACATGCTGTGATGACCATGTACTACAAGGTTACCAACAGCATTGGTCAGGTAAACGAATATGGTACCGGTGGTGCCGGACCTTCGCTCTATTCCAAATAGTCTTTTTTCTTTAAAACAAACCTCCTTTAGTACTGAAGCAATTCGGAAATAGCTTCCTGTACTTTTTCCAGTCCGGGCAACATGGCTTGTTCCAGCAGTACATTCATCGGAACAGCAGGAAGATCCAGAGCTCCCATTGTTTTAACCGGGGCATCGAGTTGGTAGAAACATTGCTGACTGATTCGTCCTGCCAGCGCTTCAGCAAATGAGTTCCGGAGTTGCTCTTCGGTAAGTACAAGGCATTTTCCGTGTTTTTTCACTGCAGCAAATACCATTTCTTCATCAAGAGGATACAGCGTGCGTAAATCCAGCACCTCTACCTGACCGGGAAAAGAAGCCGCCGCATTTCTTGCCCAGTGAACTCCCATGCCATATGTAACAACAACCAGACTTTCTCCGTTGGCAATAGAATCTTCGCTGGCAACACATACACTTAGTGCCTTTCCAAGCGGAAGAATATAATCCTCGGCAGGTTCTATGGTTTTAGCCTCATCGGTACCAGGAACCTTACTCCAGTAAAGTCCTTTATGTTCGAGCATTACCACCGGATTAGGATCGTAATAGGCCGCCTTGAGCAATCCCTTTAAATCGGCAGCATTCGACGGATAACACACTTTAATTCCTTTGATATTGGCCAGAATCGATTCTACACTTCCACTGTGATAAGGCCCCCCTCCGCCATAGGCACCAATCGGAACCCGTAATACCATAGAAACAGGAAATTTCCCGCAACTGAGATAGCAGGATTTAGAGATTTCTGTAACCAACTGATTGACACCGGGATAGATATAATCGGCAAACTGCACTTCAACAAATGCCTTTACCCCTACTGCACTTAATCCTACGGTACTGCCAATAATATACGCTTCCTGAATAGCTGTATTGAATACCCGGTCGTTCCCGAATTTATCGGCCAGAGTAGCTGCTTCACGAAACACCCCACCCAGGCGTTTTCCAACATCTTGTCCGAAAAAAATGCACTCGGGGTGCTTACGCATAATTTCTTCAATTGCATGCAACGCGGCATCCACCATCACCACCTTTTCCCCTTCAGCCGGACACCGGTCGCCTTGTTCCTCCTGCACCGGAGTCGGAGCAAAAACATGGTCAGAAACGGTAGCCGGATCTGGTTCCGGAGCTGCAAGTGCCTTTTCAAATTCCCCCCGGATAAAATCATTCATTTCAGATTCAATACGTAGTAACTCCTCTTCTGAAACACCCTGTTGTAGTAATGATTTACGCAACAAAGGACCGGGATCGTTTTGTCCGTGCTTCTCCAGATCTTCTTCGGTTCGATACCATTCTTTACGTACCCCACTGGTATGGTGACCTAATAAAGGAACCCTGGCATGCACCAGAATCGGGCGACGATTCTCCCGGACAAAGTGAAGTGCATTTTCTATAATTTCATAACTCTTCTGAAAATCGGATCCATCCAACTGAAGACGTTCTATACCTTTAAACCCCTGAATGAATTCGTATGCATTCATGGTACGGGCTTCATCGCTGCTGACACTGATTCCCCAATCGTTATCTTCTACCAGATACAATACCGGCAATTGCTTGAGCGCTGCAAACTGAAACGCTTCACTCACTTCCCCTTCGGTAACACTTCCATCGCCAAAACAACATACCACCACCGGTTTCTCCGATTCGGGAATCCATCCCATCTTTTCGCGATACTGGATGCCTTGTGCAACTCCTGTGGTGGGTACAGCTTGCATCCCGGTGGCGCTGCTTTGATGAATAATTTTAGGAAAATCCTCCCGGCGGGAATTCGGATGATTATAGTATTCACGACCACCGGTAAATGGATCGCTTCCCTTAGCTAATAATTGCAACATCAGTTCAGAAGGTTTCCACCCCATGCCCAGCATCAGACTTTCATCACGGTAATAAGGGCTCACCCAATCGAACGCTTTTAATTGCATTCCCAATGCCAGCTGAATGGCTTCATGGCCACGTGATGTACTGTGTACATACTTACAAAGCGGACGGTTGGCTTCGTATGTTTCGGCCATGGCTTTGGCCATCATCATATACCGGAATGCGTTGATCTGCAGTTGAATATCCATAACGTGAGCGGGGCCAAAGATACTCGAATGTGCCCATACGACCGAGTGAAGTACCGGTGCTAATTATTGAATTTTATATTATCGAAATCAAATAGTCCGAGGTAAGGATCCCATTTGATCAGCAGGGCATGTCCGAAACGTGCAGGCAGTATAGCAATGCGTGTCATATGCGAAAAAGTGGGAATCACAAAGCGGTCCACCGTGATTTTGCCATTCTGAAATAACATATTACCCAGTGATAATTTTTGGGTTACATAATTTCCATCGGTAAAAATGAAAGATACCTTCTCATCCTGATCACTTTCGGAGCGAATGAAATACGAGAAATCAAGTTTACCTGTATTATTGGCTACCATACTTCCATTTTGCGGCTTACGATAATAGGCTCTGGGTACTCGTGCTCCGTCGGGCTTATTAGGCTCCACATGGATTTGAACAATATCGGCCTCGTCATTGATTTCCATCAGGCAGATATTTTTCTTATTGTAAATAATATTCTTGTTTCTGCCCAGGCCCGACTTCATTCTGGTTTTCTGAAACTGTTCGGCGGCAAGTAACCAGTTCCCGTTTTTTAACCGGGTGGCTTTGTGCATATACAGGTAACTGTGCACCAGCAGTTTATATTTTTTAAATACACTGTCATTCACCAGATTCACTGTAAAGTCGTTGGCTTTTTCGTCTAAGAACTTTCCGTTGAGATCAAAATGAAGCAGACTCACCCCATACTTTACTTTACTGAATTCGTGTGCCCGGCGGGTAAACTCCGAAATCACTTCAATGCCATTCGTGCCCAGATCAGCGGCCACCGGATAAAACGATACGGAGTCGTTCCGATACACCGGTGTTTCTGCTATGGATACGCCCTGTGACGACAAAAAAGAAATACTGGTACCTACATCATTCCCATATTTTCCCTTCCGGAAGTGATATACACTTTGCAAAATATACTTTTCATTCGCAGCCAGAAAATTAACCTGCAGTGGTTGGCTGGAACGGAATTCGTGGGTCCAGACCTTGTGGTCATTCCCGACCGAAACCAGTGTAGTGCCTCCATGGGAGCTTAATACATAATCGAGAACCGACTGTCCTGCCACTGAAATCAAAGGTGTTTGCTGAAAATCGGTCTCTTTCCATTTTGACGCTTTCCGCAGTTCGATATTCAGGGTGGTATCAAATATTTGTTCTGCTCTCTGATTAAAGATCAGATAGCGAACGCCGCTCTTCCCGATATTGAATCGTACAACCAGATCGGTTCCATTAAATAATGCAGCATGATAGGTGGCTTTGGATGGCATCATTATTTTCTTCTCTCCAACATCATGCAAATGCTCATCAAAAACCTGCATCATATAACTGTCAGAATCCTTACTCACGTTATCCAGTTTATAAATATAGGCATGGCCCTTCAGTACATCATCGGCCATCATCGGGACCAGGAATGTATGATCACTGTCGAAGTACATTCCATTTTGAGCGAAAGCTGCTGACGGAATCAGAAAGCCAAACAGGAGGATATACAGATTATTTATTCTTGGCAGACAATTCATTGTGGATGCTTTGAATTTCAGAAATGGAACTGATACGGTGGTAATTCGAATTCATATAATTCCGTAATAATTCTTCAAATTCTGTGGCCGTTGTTCGGTCGATGATTCGTAACAAATGATTATACCCTTCTGAAAAATCGTCTGATTCGATCGGAAGGTAATTCTGAACCGTATGCTTTGCAATGGCCTTATTCAGTTCATTTAACGCCAGGGCTACTTGTTTGTACAGGTACTTATTTTCGGGATACTGCTTCAGCAAACGAAGAGAAAAATAAACCACCGCACCATACCGTTTGCGTTTCATATATGCTTCAATTACCTCGAAGCGACTGGCATTACGCACACTGTCGAAACTTTTTTCAGGTTGCAGAAAATCGAGTCCTTTCGCTGCGTTAAGTGCTGTCAATACTGTATCTACCATTTTCTTTCGAAGGGGAATATCGGGATGGGTTTTGCTTGAATCCTTATCCAGTTCCATTTCTGAATGGTTACCAAATGTGATTTTCTTTTGACCTTCCTGAGTCCATCTGGCAGGTAATGCCGTACCGTTTTTTGCCAGATAGGGCGAATAATCGATATGGGTACTGTCTTCATCGGTATGATCAAGAATTTCCAGCAGTGTTTTCGATGCCTGCAATGAATACGGAGTATGCTGCATAAGAATGACCGCCATACTATCGGCAGCTTTTTCCTGCGCACGGCTATGACGGGCATAATCGTATTGCGAATTCTTCATGAACTGAAAACTCCGGTCGAGTTTATTATACCGGGCTTT
>CAYWKR010000002.1:0-20508 GCA_964458785.1 uncultured Bifidobacterium sp.
TGTTTTGATTGTAGAGTTTGCCGCCCAACGCCATTCAAAAGGCATGAGTGTTTTTCAGGCGTCACTGGAAGGAGCCCGTGCCCGTTTCCGTCCCATTCTGATGACATCGTTTGCCTTTATTGCCGGGTTAATTCCGCTGGTATTTGCTACCGGACCGGGTAAACTCGGGAACCGGACCATTGGTACTGCCTCTGCCGGAGGTATGTTGCTCGGAACCCTGTTTGGCATTATAGTGATACCCGGCTTGTATTACATTTTCGGAACCTTGGCATCGAAACGCCAATGGATTAAATATGAAGAAGAATCACCCTTAACTGAAGACATTTAAATTATGAGCAATAAACTATTTCCCGCTTTCTTGCTTCTTCTTATAGTTTTTGTAAGCAGTTGCAGAATTCCGCAGTTACTTACTCCGGAAGAACATATACCTATACCGGCCTCCTTTGCAGGAACAACCGATAGCAATGGATCGGCCCGCTTTTCATGGCGGCTATTTTTCAGCGATCCCGATTTGCAGCACCTGATTGATACCGCATTGAAAAACAATCAGGAATTACAGATTACCCTCCAGGAAATTGAAATAGCCCGGAATGATATTCGCTTACGGAAAGCTGCCTTGCTACCTACTATAACATATCGGGGTGCAACCGGTATAGAAAAGGTGGGACGTTATACCAGTCAGGGTGCCGGTGATGCTTCGGCCGATATCACTCCGGGAAAAAAAGTACCGGAGTATCTGGGTGATATGCTGTTGGGATTTCAGGCAGGGTGGGAAGCCGATATCTGGAAAAAACTGCATCAGGCACGTGACGCAGCAAAAGCGCGGTATCTGGCTACCGAACAGGGAAGAAATTTTGTATTAACACAACTGATTGCTGAAGTGGCTTCGTCGTATTACGAATTATTGACGCTAGATAGTCAGTTAGCTATTGTGGAACAGAATATTGCCTTACAGCAAAATGCACTGGAACTGGTAAAAATTCAAAAGGAAGCTGCACGGAGTTCAGAGCTGGCGGTGCAGAAATTTCAGGCAGAAGTGTTGAAGACACAAAGCATGAAATTTGAATTAAAGCAACACATTACGGAAACTGAAAACCGGATCAATTTATTGCTGGGACGAAATCCGCAACCCATTCTCCGGCATGAAGGCCATTTAACTGACGATAGTATGGCGGTTCCGGCAGCTGGTTCTCCATCGCAGTTATTTGCGAACCGTCCCGATATTCTGCAGGCGGAACAGCAACTGGCTGCGGCGCGGCTGGACGTAAAAGTGGCCCGGGCTGAATTTTATCCTTCACTGGGTCTTTCCTCGGTTTTAGGATTACAGGCATTTAATCCGGCTTACCTGATCAAAGCTCCTGAATCGATACTGTTTAGTGTTGCCGCCGACTTAGCCGGCCCATTAGTAAATCGTAATGCCATTGTAGCTGAGTATCGGAATGCGAATGCCCGCCAGGTACAAGCCATGTACCATTATGCGCAGGTTGTGGTGAACGCCTTTAACGAAGTGGCTAACCGGTTGGCTGCCGCCGGTAACCTAAAGCAGCAATACGAATTACAATCGGAGCAGGTACAATCGCTGAGTCGTTCCATTGATATTTCGAACGAGATGTTTAAAGCGGCCAGGGCCGATTACCTGGAAGTACTGATGACGCAACGGGATGCCCTGGAAGCCAAACTGGAACTGAGTGAAACCCGGAAAGAACAATGGGTAAATACAGTAGAACTGTACCGAAGTTTAGGAGGAGGCTGGCAATAACTTCAGGAGGGTGTAATTGAATAAAGCTGGGTACATCCATACTACGGATTTTACAGGTAGAAGTACATTTTGAAGGAAGGAACACTCTCAGTTTGTAAACGATGTACATGATATGGAATAGATGTTTTGTTTATCAGATGCTACCCCTTGCGTTACGGATTGAAGCGGCAGCGCCATTCGCGGAGGCGATGGCCTATAGCGGAAAGCCGGACCCGAAGGGGAACGCCCCGGGATTGAACAGTAACGAAATTCGGTTATGTAGCACCGATGGTATAACAAGAATAACGGACGTGCAGAGTTTGGCACCATAATTGGTATATCCATTCGGACCAAGAGATGAATGGATGATGAATAACCGAATTATTATACTGGGCGCATCGGGTAATCCGGAGCGGAACAGTTATCTGGCAGGTAAATTACTGGAAATGCGGGGCTACCGGACCATTGCGGTACCCTTCTCGGCTAAAGGCGATCAGATAAAAGAAAGCCTGTATTCAACAGCCGACACCGTGAGTATTTTTCTGACGCCCGGGCAACAAAAAAAGTTTTATACCTTCCTGATGGAACTGAAACCACGTCGTTTGGTATTTAATCCGGGTACAGAGAATGAAGAGTTAATTGCATTGGCGAGATCACGAAATATTCAGGTCATCAGAGGCTGCACTATTGCCATGCTGGTAAACAGTTTGTGGTAATTGTTTATAAGCTATTTATAACTTAACCCGGGCTGATGACTGGTTGCAGCAGGATAGTGTAATTTTATAGTACCAAAACCAGTACTATGCAATGGCGCCGATTTAACGGAGAACTGCTGCGTAAACCCATACGTAAATCTGTTGAAGAAATTATTATTCGTGAGCATGCATTGGGTAACCGATTGAAGGTTTGCATTGGAACCGATTCACAGGTAAAAGGTGAAGAAACAGAATTTGCCACGGTGATTGTTTTTTTACGGGAAGGACGAGGTGGATTTATGCTGATTCATAATTTCAAAACGCACATTCATTATTCAATCCGGGAACGAATGCTGCGGGAAGTTTCGTGTAGTATTGAAATTGCGTATGAATTGTGCGACCTATTTACAACCTACGAAGTGGATATGGAAGTGCACGCCGATATTAATACCAATCCGCATTTTAAAAGTAATGAAGCCTTACGGGAAGCTACCGGTTATATTTTAGGAATGGGATTTGCCTTTAAAGCAAAACCGGAAGCCTTTGCCAGCAGTTCGTGTGCCAATAAAATGGTGAACTAAGTCTGGTCTTCTTTTTTAAACGACTGTTGCAAAGCATGGATGTATTGCAGTAACTCTCTTCGTCCGCTTTGCTTTACAGCCGAGGTTACAAATACAGGTGGTAATTCTTCCCAGGTAGCACTCAGTGCTTTTTTAACTGACTGTACATTGGCGCTTACTGTTTTTTGATTTTCCTTATCGGCTTTGGTAAAGACCAGGGCAAAAGGAATTCGCTTTTCACCCAATTTATTTATGAAGGCAATATCAATAGCCTGCGCATCATGCCGGCCATCGAGTAAAACAAACAGGGTTTGCAGGTTTTCTCGTTTCTCGAAATAGTCCCATACCATTTTAGTCCACGAACTTCGGGTGCCTTTACCCACACGGGCAAAACCATAGCCGGGCAAGTCGACCCAGTACATGTTTTTATTAATGATAAAATGGTTAATCATTTGCGTTTTGCCGGGCGAAGCAGATACTTTGGCCAGTTCGCGTCGCTGGGTTAACATATTAATCAACGATGATTTGCCCACATTACTTCGTCCGATAAAAGCAATCTCGGCCCATTGGGGTGCCGGGCATTTAGTATAATCCGGACTGCTGATCAGGTATTCGGCATGTGTTATTTCCATTATTGAACGGACGGTAAAATTTTTCGTTCCCGAAGGATGGATTTAAGAATATCGAGACGAACAGTCCGGGTATCCATAAGGGTATCGTTGGTTTCGAAATTCATCGAAAAGAAATATGGTTTGTAGTTGGTTTCTTCGTGACCTCCCAGCACACTTTTTTGTGTTTCCTTTCGCTCTACAAATCCCACGATCCATGCCAGAAATTTGTTTTCATTCGCCGAGGTACCAGTTTTATAATAGAGCCGGTAGGCAGAGCTGTCTTCCTGCAGCATCAGGTTTCGTACAATACGTTGCGAGCGTGGCGAAAAGGGTAATTTATCGAAATACAGTTTCTTCATCAGACCCACCTGTTCGTCGTTGGAAATTTGCAGTGAATTATTCAGCCAGAATTCATCTACTACCGAACCTGTTTCCCGGTTACCATATTGCACCGTATCGATCCACTTCTTTAGATCGGTTATCCCAATCCGGCGGGCCAGTTCCTGATAATAAGGCACACAGCTCACCTGAAAGGCTTCCCGCATCGTCATATCCTTATTCCACTCGGTGCGGGGTCGTATGGTTTTATCCCAGGGTATTATAAGCTCTTCGTCGGGCGCCACGCCGGTTTCGAGTGCGATAAGTGAATTCATGATTTTGAAGGTAGAAGCCGGGGAATAGCGGGCGGAAGAACGTGGCAGATTATAATAGTATACCTGATCGTGGCTGTTATCGGCCAGTTCGAAACAGGCTGAATCGATATGGTATTTTTGAAAGAATGCAGCCCATTGTTTTTGTTCACGAATATTATGACGGGTGCAGGAAATCAGAAAAATGAGCAGGCCAAGCGTTGCTAAACGGGTAAACATGTTGCGAAGGTAAGTCTCAGGGTATAAATTCTGTTCTTTTCCGAACGATATAGGCCTGATAATAATAACAACAGGCTATACTTCGCATGGGGGCAAATTGTTCGATGAACTGACGGGCTGTTTGGTTATCGAGGGGTTCACCATGGAAGGCCTCCTTTGATATACTGCGGATCAAGGCGATGTCATTTTCGGGATAACGGTTCATTCGGTTCAGGGCAACCAGCATATACACATTAGCCGTCCAGGGTCCGATGCCCTTGAGTGCTATCAGTTTTTGATACACTATATCATCGCTGTCGTCTTCAAGGTGATGAAAGAATTCAGGATCCTGCTGCAGTTTTTCAGCCAGGGAAAGCAGGTAAGACGTCTTCTGCCGGGTGATTCCTGCCCGAACAAAATCGGTACAGTTTAGCGATAAAATGGCAGTAGCATCGATAGCAGGACAAATGGATTTGAATCGGTTAAAAACGGCGCGGGCCGAGGTAAGCGAAACCTGCTGTTCGATGATGGTTTTACACATCGATTCCAGTCCGTTCTCTCTTTTCCAGTACGGAGGATATCCATAATTCGCATGAAGTGTTTCAATGATGCTATGACGTGACCGGACCACATCGCAGTATCTATGAAAATCGTATTGCGAATAGCGTTCATTCATGGCGGCTATTCCTGGGCCGGAAGCAAAATAGTATAGGTTCGGCCTTTGGGATTCAGCAAGCTGGAAGAACGCATCCACGGATTGAGTGCCTTCAGGGTTTTGTAATTGGTTTTATGGTTTTTGGCGTACGCTACGAGATTTCCTACGCCACTATAAATAGTATCGCGTTGTACCTGAAGCGGCCGGTAACCATCTTCTTCGTTACAATAAAAACCCATAGACGGTGGGTTAGCAAGAATATATTTCAACGCAGCGATACGAAATATATACCGCATGGTTTCTTCCGGTAGTAAAACATCATAGAAGCTGGATTCCCCCTGTGTATTGAGGGCGTTTTCCATTCCTCCCATTCCACAGTTATAGGAAGCAGCGGCTGAAGTCCAGTTACCGAATTTGGCATACGCTTTTTTCAGGTAAGCACAGGCGGCATCCGTTGCCTTTTCGGCATGATAGCGTTCATCTACTTCCGCATCGATATATAAACCAAACAACAAGGCCGTTCCACTCATAAACTGCCAAAACCCCACGGCACCCGCCTTGGAAACCTGATTTTGCAGAGCACTTTCAGCCACACAGAGGTATTTAAAATCATCCGGCACACCATTTGCTTTCAGGCGGGCTTCAATCATCGGAAGCCAGCGATACATGAGTTTAATTATATACAGGGTAGTACCCTGCATATAGGTATTCACAATCAGTTCCCGGTCGAAGCGTTCCCGGATATCGGCCTTCTCGAGCGGCATGGCTTCACCAAACAACTGAAACGATTTA
This sequence comes from uncultured Bifidobacterium sp., assembly GCA_964458785.1. Taxonomy (GTDB): domain Bacteria; phylum Bacteroidota; class Bacteroidia; order Chitinophagales; family Chitinophagaceae; genus OLB11. The sequence continues at coordinate 5,900 of CAYWKR010000002.1, forward strand.
GGCACCCGGGGGGGTGTTACGCGCAACGGCGAATAAAGAATCATCGCTTCACTTCCTTCCGGTTTATTGTATAGCGTTTGTGCCATTATGGGTTGGGACCATAGTACACAACAAATAATAAGAATGAATGGACTGTATACTTTCATAAAATTAATCCCGGCTGGTGGACGGGTTCAGGGTTTGTTTTTTCTTGTATACCGGTACCGTACTGCAAGGCTCTCCGTACATAATACTTTTGGCCACCGGTTTTAAACGCATAGTAAGCGCTACATATACGGCTTCAGGAATAGGTGTATCACCGCATCCTTTAAGCACGATTCGTTGTCCTTCGAATGGCGTGATATCCAGACGATCAATTTCACGCAACATGAACAGTTTGCGGGCTTCCTCTTCATTTTCCATCACCACTTCGGCCTGAACTTCCTGCAGGGCTGAGGCCACAAGCATGTAAGCCCATACCGGGATAATGGCATCGGTGGTACAGGTTAAAATAACCTTTTGGGCACGGTGCTGTTCCCAGTTATACGATTGCAGGGAAGCCCTGAAATCTTTTTCCTTTAAAATCAGTTCCATAAAGAGAAAAGGCTTCAGATCGAAAAGCTGAATATTCCCGGGAAGAAAGCGAACCGGATCGAGGGTAATGATTCCGCTTTCGGCCACTTTATTAACTATGGGTTCCATGGATGCAAATGTAATGGCTGTTCCCTTGTATGACAGGTAAATAATCTTTACATGTGATTGAAAGGAAGCATGGCTTGTGTTTTCGGCTTTGAATTGTATTTTTCGGATTCTGATGGTTCACTACATTCCACTGCTCATGGGAATAGGAATTCCTTCCTTCAGGGAATTTCTTCAGGCCCCCTTTCAATTACTTCTGTTTCAATGGCTTCTTATTTTAGGTGTTTCGCGGCTTTTTGGTTTATTCTTCCAACGAATGCATCAACCAGCAGTCATTGGAGAAATCATCGCTGGTATTTTTCTTGGAGTATCCGGATTAGGCGCCCTCTTTCCCCGCTTCTTTGAACTGGTATTCCCGGCGTCGTCCTTTGGCGGACTGGAAATAATCAGCAAAACAGGGCTTTGCATTTTTATGTTTATACTGGGAATGGAACTCGACTTTGCCCAGTTACGCAGCAGATTGCGTACCGTAAGTATTATCAGCAGTACGACTATCCTCATCCCCTTTCTTTGCGGATTGGTATTGGCCGTCTTTATACTTCCCGGTTTTCGATTGCCTCACACACAACCCGAAGCCTTTGCCGTTTTCTGCGGTGTGGCTATGAGTATAACCGCCTTTCCCGTATTGGCCCGTATCGTACAGGCCCGGCATTTAAACCATACCCCGCTGGGACAACTGGCTATGAGTTGCGCTGCCTTTGCTGATGTAATCGCCTGGTGTTTACTGGCACTGGTCATTGCCTATATCCGGGCCGGATCACTGTGGTCGGGATTTTCTACTTTACTGCTTAGCGGTTTTTATCTGTTACTGATGTTCTTCGCGGTAAAGCCCTGGTTTAATAAGTTGGTCATTCGTTTCAGGGAAGCACATTACAATCAGTACCATTTACTGGTTTTGTCGTTTATGATATTGATTATTTCGGCATTACTGGCTGAATGGATTGGTATTCATCTTTTGTTTGGATCCTTTATTGCCGGCATGATGATACCCGGGAAAGAGAAGCTGCACCGGGCATTAGCCGACCGGTTGGAAGATGTAAGTGTTCATTTATTTCTTCCGGTATTTTTTGCCTTCAACGGATTACGGCTTCAGTTGCATTTACTTGACAGCGTTTCTCTCTGGCTTCAAACCCTTTCCATAATTGTGATTGCGGTCGCCAGTAAAGGGATCAGTGCGGCATGGCCTGCCTACCGGAGTGGCATTTCACGGGGAGACAGTATACGAATGGGCATCCTTATGAATACACGGGGCCTGATGGAAATCGTTGTTCTTAATATTGGTTATGAATTAGGAATTCTTTCGCCTACTTTATTTGCCATGTTTCTGATTATGGCACTGGTTTGTACACTGATGACGAATCCGATGATGGATTTATGCGATCGACTGATCCGTAGATGAAATTGTTTCTTACACTGTACATTTGAGCCATGAAGCTACATACGATTTCAGCCGGTTACTTTAAGCTTGATGGCGGAGCGATGCATGGAGTGGTTCCCAAGTCAATGTGGAACAGTGTGAATCCCTCTGACGAGAATAATATGTGTTCATGGGCTATGCGTTGCTTATTGGTTGAAGAAGATGGCCGATTGATTTTGATTGATACCGGGATGGGAACCAAACAGGATGCCCGCTTTTTTAGTTTTTTCCAACCGCATGGAGAAGAACATCTGAAAGACTCGATACAAAAGGCCGGTTATAGCGATCTTGAAATCACTGATGTATTTCTTACGCATCTGCATTTCGATCATTGTGGAGGTGCCATTGAACGAAAAAATGATCAGCTGGTCACGGCATTTTCAAACGCTACCTACTGGAGTCAAAAGCAACACTGGCAATCGGCGCTGCATCCAAACATCAGGGAAAAAGCCTCTTTTTTGAAAGAAAATATTTTACCGATAGAAGAAAGCGGACAATTGCAATTCACCGGCGAAACCCAGCGAAGCACTTTTACGCAACATATTGAGATCGAACTGGTGAACGGTCATACCGATCAAATGATGTTACCGCTGATTCAATATAAAGGCACCCGTATTCTGTATTGCGCCGACCTGATTCCGTCTGTGGCCCATATTTCTCTGCCCTGGGTAATGGCCTATGATATGCGCCCCTTATATACACTGGAAGAAAAGGAACGCTTACTGAATGAAGCGGTTGATCAGAACTGGTTACTTTTTTTTGAACACGACCGGCATGTGGAATGTTGTTCGTTACAACGTACCGATAAAGGTATACGACCCAAAGAAATACTTCGAATAGCCGATCTTTAACTGAATAAAAAAAGCCACCCGTTCAAGGATGGCTTTTTACTTTATTAAAGAATGATTTAGTGTGCAATAGTCACTTTACGACTAATGGTTCCTTCTTTGGTCTGAAGGTTTAACATGTACATTCCATTAGAAAATCCGGAAACCGGAATAACCAGTCCCTGATTTCCATTGCGACTTTCAAGTGTTTGATGGAACACTGATTTACCGGTCATATCTACTAAAGAAATTTGTACATCCGCTTGTTGTTCCAGGGTGAAGTCAACAGTAAGGTAGTCGTTCGATGGATTCGGGAATACATTCAGGTTTTCTGCTTTCACGATATCGTTTACTGCATTTGGATATACACCAATCCATTTTCCGTTATGGATTTCTCCGCTTAAACCACAAATCAATAAGGCATTTGCTTTGGTTTTGTACAACACGGTACCTGCAGGCGCTGTCCAGTTAAAGGTATATGAATAGGTATTTCCTGCGGTCATTACTGCGGGCAGTGAACTGGCTTGTCCGTTAAAACCACCCATAATTACACGGGCCACATGATCGTAGTACATTTGGGCAGCCGGTACAGAAGATGGTAATGATTCGAAACCACCCATAACACCGTTTGCACCTCCGGCATAGGCATTTGCCTGATTCCAGGAAGAGGTAGTGCCATGCATATCATCTTCGGTAAATACCATCGCCAGACGGTAATCGTAACTGGCTTTAGTAGAGATCGCCATCTTCACATCTACTTTCACCGATACATTGTTACCGGTTACAGTGGGAGGATTGATAGTGATATCACCCACTCCAAAGTCTCCTTTGTGATTGGTATATTCAGTCAGGAAGTCTGAAGGATCGGCTTCCAGTTTACGATCCACTAATCCGGAAGGATATCCACCTATCAGGTTACCCATAGCCGCATCGTAATCGGTTACAGTCATAGGATCGGCGTTATGTACCGCAATGGCTACTGCATCGGGGTGCACTTTCTCGAGTGAGTCCATAAACACTGCTCCCCGGGGGCACCATTGACACCAGGTACCGGTGGCTTCTTCAAATACCGGAGTATGGGTGGGATTGAAGGTAGCTCCGTTGAATTCAGATTTGGCAGAATCGTTCAGAGGAGACACATCACCGGTTAATTCAACCCATAAACTGATAGGCTTGCTTCCGGCTGAAGTCATGCTATACGAAATGGGCAGTGTAGTGATCGCACCGGATGCCAGCGTAGTAGATTGCGGGTAGTTCGTGGTTGAAGTACCATCGTTGATTTTAATATTGTAGCTGGTCATTGGTGTGCTACCAATATTCTGAACTTTTACCTGCACAGGAACTGTTCCGCCTACCTGAGCAAAAGAAGCGTTGGTTAAAATTTTCGGAGTCATGGTTAACACGGCAGCGTCTTTGGCAGGTTGTGTACCCGGACTGAACGTGTAGTACGTGTTATCGATATAGGTATCCCCGTTACCGGCCGTGGCTGAGGTAGTGGATGCCAGGGCTGGTGATCCGGCTACAGAAAGTGCCGTAGTGGAATTGATTTGTACACCGGCGGTAATTGCAATCGCAGTTGCCCCGCTGGTAGCTGCCGTACGCTGATCTACAATATGAATTTTATTAGTGGTTTCATCGAGAACCACAGCCCAGTAGGCAAAAATGTTTGGATTGGCTACATTGCTGCAGGAACTGTACTGAATCCAGAACTGACGATACGGAGCCGTACCGAACATTTTAGTAACAATATTATCATTACTTCCTGTACAGGTGATACCCCAAACCACTACCGACTTATCGGGAATGGCCGCGTTGGGTAAACTGGCATTAGTGGCAGGTGGAGCCGGAAGAGCAGTCCCAACGTCGAAGGTAACCACCCCAGTTGACGAGGCTTTGAATTGAGTTACTGCAGAACCGTTAAACTGGAAAGCAAATGGAATAGAAGTTACCGGCGACCAAGTAGGAGTAGCTGAAGTAGCCAGGATGCTGGTCCAGCCCGGCACCCCTGCCAATGGTTCTTCCACATCCGTGTTCAGGGCACCCGGATTCTGACCAATATTGATGCAGGGTAATTGCCAGTACTGTGCATGCAACGTTTGCGCAGTAATGGCCATGAGTAAAATGGAGAAAATTCTTTTCATTGAAAACTATTTTTATTGAGGGGCTAAGATAATGATTTTAAGGCTATTGCAGAATTCTTAACAAAAAAAAGTGGGCTTCCGGATAATAATTATTACTTTGCGGGTAAATCGTTTTGTATGAAGAAGATTTTACTTGCCTTCGTTGCTTTTTTCATTTCATTCGGGGCCATGGCTCAGGTGAGTATATGGAAAGACACCGTGGTGTTTGGAGGATTCCATAAAGATGGTATTTCGGATCGTTTATATGATACCTTATTCAATAATACCAGTGATTCTATAACCCTTACCTGGAACCGCGTATCCGGCACCTTACCCACCGGCTGGAGCAGTAGTGGTATCTGCGACGAAATCACCAACAGTGCAGCCGGAACCTGTATACCCTGGAATCTGACCACCGGGCCACGTACCGTTATTGTTCATGCCGGCGAAAAAGCCATTCTGGATGTATCCATGACGGCCCAACCCACTGCTGTGGACGGACCCGTTTTTGTTACGGTAGCTACGAACTACGGCGATATGGTTTTCCAGTTTAATACATGGCCTACCGCCGTTCGGAATTTTGATATCAATTCCATGGTAACCATTTACCCGAATCCGGCTACAGAATATGTAAACCTGAATATTAACGATAAGCGAATTACTACCATTAATGTAATGAATGTAATAGGTAAGCGGGTGGCCCGTTTTACTGTAGATGCACTCAAATCGCCAGAATACCGGGTAGCTTTGGATAAAGTTTCTGATGGGGTTTACCTGCTTCAGTTTGCCGATGCCAGTGGTAAAGTATTGGGTGTTAAACGGGTAACCAAACAATAATTTTTACATCGATTTCCAACATAAAAGAGATTATCCCGCTTCGGCGGGATTTTTTTTGCCCAGTCTCTGCCATTTTAAGCCGAAATGTGGCCGTTACCGAAAGAATCCACCAGCTGAATTCATCCCCATTGAAACTGTAGTTCCTATCAGAAAAGAGGTTCCTCTGGAAATACTCTTTTGCAGCATCAGTTTAGCTTTTTTATTCCGGGAAGGGCAAAAAAAAACCGCTGCCGAATCCGACAACGGTTTTTTATACTACGGTGTAATTATTTCAGTTCCTTGATTTTTGCAAACAGTTCATCTTCTCCTCCTTCTTCATATCCGCTATGCTGAAATACAATTTTTCCCTGCCCGTCGACAATGATGGTATACGGAACATTCTGAAAATTGAGGGAACGCTTCAGATCACTGTTGGGGTCGGTATAGGTGGGAAATGTCCAACCCTGCGATTTGGCATAGGTCTTTACCATGGCAGTAGAACGGGCATCATCGATTGAAACCGCCATGTAATTAAAGTTGGCTTCTTTCTTCCAGCCTTCGAGTTTGTCTTTAATATTTTTTATTTCCTGCTTACAGGGAATACACCAGGTGGCCCAGAAACTAACCATGGTGGGTTTTCCTTTTTCAAACGCTTCATTAAACGAAATCTGTTTGCCGTTCAGGTCGCGAATTTTGGTGGTGGGCAATTCCTGGCTTTGTGAAAAGGCCGCTCCGGAAAGCATTCCGAACAGCAGCGTGAAGCATAACTTTTTCATTTTACAATAATTTTTGTGTCGTAAATGTAACAGGTTTTCAGAGCCTGTGTTTGAATTCGGCTGACTTAACGGCTAATTAATGTTTAAAATGCCGCATGCCGGTGAGTACCATGGCCAATTGATGCTGACGGCAGTATTCGATACTGTCTTTATCACGGATACTGCCTCCCGGCTGAATGAATGCCTGTATGCCTGCTGCATGAGCCATACGTACACAGTCATCAAAAGGGAAGAATGCATCCGATGCCAATACGGCACCCTGCAGACCGGCGTTGTGTTGACCGGCTTTGTCGATGGCCTGACGAAGGGCATCAATACGCGATGTTTGTCCGCAACCCTTACCCAGTAATTGTACATTTTTTACCAGTGCGATGGCATTTGACTTCAGGTGCTTACACAGCACATTGGCGAATTCAAGATCGTTCTTTTCCGAATCCGTACAGGTTCGCCCACCCTGCTCATCCCATTGCAGTACGTTGCCCCGATCGGTTTCCTGAATAATAAACCCATTCAGGATGCTTTTGCTCTGTTTGTCCGGAAGTGAAACTCCGGGGTGATACTGCAATAAAATGCGGTTCTTTTTTTGCTGAAGAATTTGTAATGCTTCTTCGCTGAAATCCGGTGCCAGTAACACTTCAAAAAAGATTTCCTGAATGGCTGATGCGGTTTGTGCATCGATGGCTCCGTTACAAACCAGCACACCGCCGAATGCCGATTCCGGATCGCCGGCCAGAGCCGATTGCCAGGCTTCTTCTACCGTATTCCGACATGATGCCCCACATACATTGGTATGTTTAATGATGGCAAATACATACTTCCTGTTTTCAAATTCCTTTACAAGTTGTATCGCGGCATCTACATCCACCAGATTATTATACGATAATTCCTTTCCGTGTAATTGAGTAAAAATCTGATCCAGTGCGCCTGAAAAACATGCCTTCTGATGTGGGTTTTCACCATAACGAAGTCCGGATGCCGACAAGGAAAAATAATCGGCAATGGCATGATCGTAGCGACGAACCACTTCAAAGGCTTCAGTAGCAAGTTGTCTTCTTTGTTCGAGTGTAGTACAACCATCCTGATCCATCAGCCATTTTTGTACTCTCTGGTATTGATTTTTTGAAGATAGCACCGCCAGATGATTGAAATTTTTTGCCGCTGCACGAATCATAGAAGGGCCACCGATATCTATTTTTTCGATGATCTTCTGTTCTTCGTTTGTAGAGGCTACTGTTTCTTCGAAGGGATACAGATCTACAATAACCAGATCGATTTCGGGTATGGCATATTCTTTCATTTCGCTCCGGTCACTTTCCAGATCACGGCGCCCCAGAATACCTCCAAAAATTTTCGGATGAAGGGTTTTTACCCGTCCGCCCAGTATGGAAGGGTATTGTGTTACATCTTCTACCGGGATACAGGGCACATTCAGGGATTCGATGAATTCGCGGGTGCCACCGGTGGAGTATATGGTTACCCCTTGCTGGTGAAGGGTTTGCAGGAGTGGTTCCAGTCCGTCTTTATAAAATACGGAGATTAATGCGCTTTGAATTTTCTTTTGCATGAGATAAGTTCTTTGACGTCAGGCGTGCGAAAGTACATTGTTCCGCGACAAAACCCATAGCCCTGATTGCAGTGAAAATCCCTGAGCCCGCTTCATCTATCTGAACACGAGGGAATACGGGCGAAGGATTGTAACGGAAAGCAGGAAAAGCTCCCCATCGTTTACAATTTCGGATTCTGCTGATGCCGTTCTGCATCGCGTCGGTTTTTCTTTTCCATATTCAGGCGCATAGCCTCGCTTAAATCCACTCCGCATTGATTGGCCAGTGCAGCCAGAACCCATAAAATATCGGCCATCTCATCGGCCACATCCTGTATTGTGCCTTTCTCTTGCCGGTAGCTTTGTTCTCCATAAATCCGAACCATGTGTCGCGACAATTCGCCTACTTCTTCCATCAGGATGCCCAAATTAGTGAGCTCGTTGAAATAACGCACCCCTTTGCTCTGTATCCATGCATCAATTTCTGTTTGAAGCTGTTTCAGTTCCATGTTATTGTCGTTGTTTACTGTCGATAAAAATGGTTACCGGACCATCGTTCACCAGACTCACCTGCATATCGGCACCAAATTCGCCGGTTCCGATTTTTTTTCCGGTTTGTGCTTCAAGTTCTGCGATACACCGTTGATATAAAGGCAGGGCCTGTTCGGGTCGTGCGGCCATGATGAATGAAGGCCGGTTGCCTTTTTTAGTGGAAGCATGAAGGGTAAACTGGCTGATCAATAGAATATCGCCGTCAATATCCCGCAACGAACAATTCATCAGCCCTTGGGGGTCGGAAAAAATTCGCATACCCGCAATTTTACCACACAGCCACATGGCATCTTCCGGTTTGTCGTTGATTTCGATTCCCAGTAAAACCAGAAAGCCCTGACCAATGGCCGAGCGCTGAACACCCCCTATGGATACACTGGCCGACTGAACCCGTTGAATAACTGCGCGCATGAAAAGTATACCTTTGAGCTTTGCAAAATATAAAAAGAATGTGGAATGAAGTGATGAAAGAGGTGCAGATGCAAACCTCGAGAAGTGGTGGCAAGGGCGGACAGCATGTGAATAAAGTAGAAACTCAGGTGGAATTGCGTTTTAATGTAGATGCATCGCTTTGTTTTGATGAAGAACAGAAAGAACAGATTCGTTTGAAACTCAAGCACCGTATAAATAAAATGGGTTTACTCATCCTTCGTTGTAATGAAGCAAGAACCCAATTTGCAAACAGGGAATTGGCTGAACGAAAATTGATTCACTTACTGGAAACCGCGTTGGTGCAACGAAAGAAAAGGGTAGCCACACGGGTGAGCAGGGCTGTAAAAGAACGGCGATTGGATTCGAAGAAAAAGCAGGGAGAGAAAAAATTGCTACGGCGTACTCCTGTTCGCTTTGATTAAAAGAGGGAAAAGTAACCCGGCCCCTGATGAATATGGTCTGCCGGCAAATGAAAGGATGTATGAAGCTTGCACTTCTCCTGTGTATTGAGACGGGCATCGATCAGCAGGTTGGAAGGCTGAACATGCTGGCGCAACCAGTCTGACGCAGGAAGTTGATGAGTACTCAGAATAAGCCAGTCGCAGGGAACAGGCCGGGCTGTTTTGAAGTCGGTATTAAAAATCCGAAGTATGGTTTTTCCCGCAAACGAATACAGAGTTGCCCCGGGAAATTCTTCATGCATCACCGGGCATGATTTCGAGTTGTCAATTCCGAAATGAAGCCGGGCCGGTTCAATCAGATAACGACGGGTAGCAGCGGAAGGAAATTGAAAAAGCGAATCGGTGCTATACCATGCAGATCGGTGCACAAAAAGCAGTACCGATTGTTTACCGGATGAAAGCCAGACCAGGCCACGTTGTTGCCGGATTGAATATTCGCGGTAAATAAGCGTAATGGAAAGAACGATTAGCACAGCAAGCGTTGCCAATAGACCTTTTGCTACTTTGTATTTTAATGTAAGGAACAGAAAAACGATAAGCAGGTAGAGCAGAAAGGCCTGAAAGAGAGTACACTGAATTTGTTCCCATACAGCCGATGGCCGGGCAGCTATCCAATGGGTCGTGTATAAAAAAAACTGTAAAAGGGATTGCAGTACCAAAGACCCATAATGAGCCAACACTGGAAAAGAACTGATACAAAGCCATACAATTTCGCCATATAAAATGAGGGTGCTGAGCGGAATGGCGAGAAGGTTAGCCGGAAGAAACCAAAGGGGAAACTGATGAAAATAATAGAGGCAGAGCGGAATGGTCAGAATCTGAGCCGCCAGGGTAGATGACAGCATCGAACGTATCCACTCAGGACAAACAGAAGCCAAGGGTATGATTTTCCGGATGGGGTTGTGAAATAAAATCAGACTCAGTACTGCGGCATACGACAATTGGAATCCGGGATCGTACAGTGCCTGCGGGTCTATGGATAAAAGTACAAAGGCCGATGCACACAGACTGTTGAGCGGCGTCATGGTACGATGCAGACATTCACCCACCCCCATGAATAAAAACATGGTTGCTGCTCTGTTCACCGACGCGGGAAACCCAGTGATACCCGCAAAAAGAAACATGAGAATCAACGCCGGAGCCACAGACAGCACCTTACGCCGACGAGCCAGGGGAATTTGTAAAAACAAGAATCGCAGACTCAGATAAATCATCGATAAATGCATCCCTGATATAGCAATGATATGTACGATACCGGCACGGGAGAATGCCTGCCACTGCGATTCATCCAGATCGTTGCGGTAACCGGTTAAAAGTGCTTCGGCCAATGCACGCTGTGAGGGTTCCCTGAACCAGGGCTTCAATCGATCGAGAATACGCCGGTGCCAGTGATGAAAAAAAGGAACCTTCCCTTTACCGGTATTGATTTTTTTTACTTCCCCTTCCTGTACATATTGCTGATAATGTATTCCCTTTCGCTGTATGTAACGACTGTAATTGAATTCACCCGGATTTCCCTGATTCGTGATGCGTTGTGCTTTATTTTTTATGAGTAGGGTGTCGCCCTCAGAAAAGGAAGCCTTCTTCAGATAAATGAGCATCTGGCCTTCGACCGGTATATAGTTCTGACTATCTATCACTGCAAGAACAGAGGCCGGATAACGAACACTTGTACTACGGATCCGGGGCGCGTCGTTCAGTTCAACCAGAAGAAATTGTCCTTTTTTAATATGGTGTCCGTACCAGGATGGAATGAAAGTTTCATCGTTGAGCACACATAAGCTGTATGAAAGAACACTGACTGTGAGAAGACAAAGAATATTTTTTATTATCCGCCAGCTGAATGGGATACGTGCTGCGAGAAAAACAAGGCATATAACACCTGCAAGAAGAGGCATTATCGGGTTTCCGGGCGGGTGCCAACTATCATAAGCAATGATCCCGGCGACGTGGGGAATCAGCAGAAAGAAGAAAGGCGTATGAGTTTGAAACGTGCTTTGCTGCACTACTTCAGCAGGTAGACCGGTCCTTTCGGATTAAAAAACCGTCGGAGCGAATCTACTAACAGTGTGGTATCATTCAGGGGGTGAGATGCCTTAATAGCCACAACAAATTTTCCATTATTGTTTACCACAGAAACAGCATGTCCATACCGTTTCAGTTTATTCATTTTACTGCTAGCCATGGCTTCATTATCGAAACTTAAAATGGCCACATTGTATTCAATTGCTTCATTCAGTGTTTCAGGCGAAGCTGCTGAAGGAGAAGGAAGCGAGTCGTTCATCAGACTATCCTGTACCGAAGCCGGGTTTGCATTCAGCGACGTGTCGGCTGGTGCTGCCACCGAATCGGTTTGTGGTAATGGTTGTGTTGATGGAATTTCTTCGTCGGGAGTCTGCAGATATTCTTGTGTATAATAGCGATAACCAAACCATGCGCCGGCACCCAGGGCGGCCAATACAAGCAGCCAGATCACTAACTTCCAGATACCGCTTTTTCTTTTTCGCTGTGGCCCAAAGGAAGGTGGATACGAAAAGTCGGATTTTGCAGTTTGTGCAGTTTCTACCGGTTTAGGACGTTCCAGTAAGGGAGGAAGAGGAGCCGGTTCGGCGCCCAGATCCAGTTCGTTGCTTTGAACAAAAACCATTTTTCCCTGTTGCATGGAGAATGAACCCAGGTATTCGATTTCAAAACTTCCGGTTTTGGCCAGTTGTTCTTTTACCTGTTTACAGAATTCGCGGATATTATTGGAGGCATTACTGATACTCACATTTTCGGAAGAGGCGATAAACGAAGCAAAGGTATCGTCGATGCTTCCTACCGGAGTAAACAAAACGGTATACCGCGGCGGAGAGACAGTACCATCGCCGGCATTCATGCGCGACGATTCTTTTTTTAAATCGAACACTCCCAGTCCGGGTAAACTGCAATACTTATTTCGTAACAGAAAAGGACCAATGTATTTACCGATATCCATGTTCAGTTCTTGTCCGCCGAGCGGGTTGTAAATGTAATAGCTTTCATGGGGCTGAAAAAATTATTGTTCATATTTGAACACCGCCTGTTCTACCCTTTCCCTTTAGCGGGCTACTTCCACTGCATTATAGCATCCGTGGAATATGAAACGCATACCGGACTCCGGCACGGAACATCCAGCCAAACTGCGGGTAATTTCCCCAGCGCTGATACCCTGAATTAAAGGCATTAAGGACATCGGCCGTGAATAGCCAACGGGAGGAATACTGGTAGGTGGCATGAAGATTCAGATCGACACCCGATTGTAAATGAACCGGGTACGCCGGAACATCGCTGACCATCAGGGAGTGACTGCCGGAAAACAGAATGAATTCGCCACGACATTGCCATCGCTTCGCGGGTGAGTACATAATATAGCATTTCAAAATGCCCGGTCTGTAATGCCAAGCTCTTTCCCTGATTGTTTCATTCATCAACGGTCGCCAGCTATAGTTTAATCCGGCGCGCATATCGCTACCCAGTGCATATTCAGCCCCGGCATCCAGCAGAAAAGTATATGCCTGAGGTTCGTACAGGGTTACAAATTGACGGGTATTCCAAATCGTATCATTCAGAAATACCGGCAACTGATTCCATTTGGCCAAACCCAGATGAACAAATCCGCTAAGATTTTTGTATCCATTCAACACCGCACCCACATACCCTTCGGTGTGTTGTGAAACTTGTGGGGTATAAAAATCGAGCAGAAATGGGTTCAAGGTTCGGAGTTCCCTGTATGTATTTAATTGCAGTTTCGATTTCCATACGATCATCCACCGTGCCCGGTCTTTCCAGAACGCACGACTCACTTCCAGATCAGGTAATAACACTTTTCGCTGGGCTATGGTGGGACTGATACCGGTATACAACGTAAATCCTTTAATTATTTTTTCTGCAGCGGCGCGAAGACTGATGTATGATGATGAAACAGAACCGGTGTGTGATGTAAAGAAATTAAAATCACCCTGAAGATTCGCATAAAATACGGTGCTTTCGTTCCACACTTTCCGAGCCGGTGTTTCCAGGGCCAGGCGATATTCGGTACTTCCATTCCGATTAAAAAACAAGCCATTTTGAATCCGGGCCTGATAGTCGATCTGATATATATTCGGTTTCAGCGGTAATAGTTCAAGCTGTGCGTCCATTTTCCGGTAGGCTGCCGTATGAAATGATCGGGCACTGGCGGTTTCACTTCCCAACATACCCCAGTACCGAAACGCATCGTTGCTGAAATCGACGCGGAACCGGGCTTCGTGGTCCATGAGCAGGTATGAAGACAGGGCCTGCAGTGCGGTGTGGCGAAACTGACGTTCATTGGGCACTTCGGTGATTCGTTCATGCTGAACATATACCTGTAATGGCCATTTCAACAGGGCGTCCAGATTCAGATGAGCCTGAAGATCGGTGGCCCTCCGGTTTCCGGCCTGAAGTGAAAATGATGAAGGCAGGTGTTTCCCTTCCTCTTTACTTTGCAACGCTAATGGTTTCAGCGGTATGGGCTGATAACGCACCTTCACTTCATGTTCGGGTACCTCATAGGAATAGGTTATCGGATACGAATTAAACTCGGGAAGTGTATCGGGTTGGAAAAGCGAACGATTCAATGAGAACAAAAATGAAGTATCGTGAAATGACGTGGTATCGTGAACGGCTAATTGATACTGTTGCAACATATTGGCTGTATCGTTGGCCTGACGGAAAATAAAACACTTCAGCAAATGAGCCTGTTGAATGTATGCCGGCCAGGTTCTATTATCGGCTGCATCCAGAAAACGATCGGCCGCCAGATTGGCATCGGCATATAACTGATTTCTGAAACAGGCTTCCGATAACCAGAAATCGCTGAGCACAGGAATAGCAGGATCTTCACTGAATTTACGGGCTTCTTCAAAAAAGGGAATGGCCTGTTCTGCTTCACCTTGCTTCAATAAGTCCATAGCCTTTCGGTACATCGCCTGCTGGTAATAGGTCA
>CAYWKR010000003.1:0-17902 GCA_964458785.1 uncultured Bifidobacterium sp.
GAATGTAGTGCGTTCCCGTTTTGAAAATTATCAGCCGGTATTGGAAGAATAATCTCCGCGTTTTATTTCAACCGGTGAATGATGCGGTAAATTCCTTGCAGGAGTGCTTCTGTGAATGGATGTTTGTATAATTTCTGCACCCAGGCCGGACTGAATACAACGCACAGCAATTGGTTTTCCCGTATTCGGGCCTGAATCAGCCGGTGATACTGACCACCGAGATATTCATCCCAATGACGGAATGTGGCATTGTTGTTTCGCAATACCTGAATCAGTTGCCTGTTCATTAAGCTATTTTTATTGACCCGGTACACCGAAAAATAGTCATCATGTACTTTAATTTTTCCATTTGGACCGGCAAAAATGACGACCAGTGACTGATCGCCCGTCATGGTTTCAAAGTACCAGGACGGTATGGTAATATTCTGCTTCCGTAGCACAAATGATGAAGTTTGTGAAAAAGGTTGCTTCAGATAATCGCCCAGTGAAAAAATAGCATCGGGGTGTATTTTAATAAATTCCTTTTTGTTTTCGAAGCGTTGTTCCTTTTCGAAGAAGTAACAGATTTTTCCCATCGAAATATTCACTTCGGGATGGGCTTCGAGGAAATCAATTTGCTTTTGAAGTTTGTATGGATCGGTCCAATAGTCATCGCCTTCACATAAGGCTATGTATTTACCCCGGCACCGGTTGAAATTATACCGGGCCATCATTCCCCTCTTACCCAGTGCATATTGGTTCTGCGATTGATACATGGGAAAGAACCTGTCGGGAAAACGTTGTTGATATTCTTCCAGAATGTTGCGCGTTCCATCGGTTGATGCATCATCATGGATCACAATCTCGAAAGGGAAAGAACATTGTTGCATCAAAATTCCATCCAGACATTGCCTGATATATGCGGCATGATTATAGGTAGTACAGGAAACTGAAACCAGCACGCTTACTTGGTTTTGAATAATCGGGCCGGATTCCCGAACCATATTTCACCATCACCCACATGGTCACGTACCTGCGAACAGGCCCCAATGGTTGCATTCATTCCAATATTGAATCCGGGCATGAGACATACATTAGCCCCGATCAGTGAATCGTCGCCAATAGTTCCTACTACCTTCACATCACCTTGTTCGAGAACGGGTGTATCGGTGAGAACGAAACCATATTTAATAGTTACACGACTTCCAATACACGCATTGGCTGAAATCGTACACCGGCTTCCGAAGGTGGTAAAGTCGCCGATTTTTACATGATCCCTGATTTCGCAATACGCCGTGAAACGACAATTCTTGCCGATAACAGCGCCTTTTTTAATTACACAATAATTACCGATATGGGTATTATCGCCAATAATCACATCATCCTCGATAATGCAAAAATGACCGATACTTACATTCTTTCCAATCAACGCTTTTTCTGATATTACACTTGTATTCATGAATTATTTTTAAATGGTTTTGGTACCCCGCGGGGTTTTTCTTCGTAGTTATTTTTTCGGATGATTTGTGCAGGAACTCCGGCCAGGGTGAGATAGGATTCAGTAAAATTTTTATTCACTACAGCGCCAGCCCCCACAATACTATGCGCTGGTAACGTGATATTGGAGCTGATGACACTGGCACTTCCGAGAAACGAATGATGTCCGATTACGGCATTACCGGCGAGACTCACATTATTAGCCATGTGAACATATTCTTCAATCTGTGCACCATGTCCAATCTTACTGCCATGGGCAATAACGGTTCCTTTCCCAATCCGGGTGTTTTCTGAAAGGGATCCGCAAACTACACTGATATCGCTGGCCAGCAGACAATCTTCTTCAATCACAACCCCTCCCAATTGGGGTTGCATAATCCGTTCGCCTTCTTGGCTCCAGATCCATGCCATACCCGGTACGCCTATAGCCGAATGTGCATCAATGCGGGTTCGCGCACCGATGTGCACCCGGTCTTCGATCACAACATGACTTTTCAGTTCAACACCTTCTGATAATGTACAACGCCCAAGTACACAATAAGGGCCTATACTTACACTGGAATGAATTTCAGCATCGGGCGAAACAATGGCCGTAGGATGAATTCCCGGAATACTATTCTTGTGTAACGATTGCAGTAAGCGGTAATGCGTCATCTGAGGATGAGCTACTTTAAGCTGAATCGCATCGGAAGAAATAAACGCATCGGTAATAACCACACTCTGTGCCGGTAATTGATCGTTCCAGCCCGAACTGTTTTCAATAAAATACAAGCCCCGGCGAATTTTATTTTTTAAACTGGCCGGTTGAAAATCCAATTCCAAATGATCCACTTCGGGTATTTTAAGTTCGAAGGGTATATGCTGGCTTTTCAGTATTTCAAGTATTTCAGTTAATCGCATCGTTCACAATTTCAATAATCCGTGCACAAAGATCTTCGGGCATATGAGCAAACAAAGGCAGGCACAAACTGCAACGCGCGGTTTGTTCCGAAACCGGCATAGGTTGGTACTGCACATAGGGTAACGTATTCAGGGAAGGAAAGAAATACCTTCTGGGGAAAATATCAGCTTCATGTAACGCCTGTTGAACGGCAAGCAATTCTTTTTCCGAATCGAAAATCAGCGGGAAGTACGAATAATTCCATTCTGTTTCCGGACGTAATTCCTGTATTCGATAGGCATTGAAGTGTAAACCTGATACATACTGTTGAATACTGTTTCTTCGTGTGCTCAGGATGTCTTGCATGTAGGGCAGAACACTTAAGCCCATAGCGGCATTCAGTTCAGAACATTTCGCATTGATACCCGGGCCGAAAAAATCAAGCGGTCCGTTATGGCCGAAGTTATGGTGGTAAAAAAATGGATGAATCAGTTCTTCATTGTTACAGAAGGCAGCACCTCCTTCTGCGGTATGAAATACTTTGGTAGCATGAAAACTGCATGTACTGATATCACCATACGTAAAGAGGCTTTTATTTTTATAACGAACGCCAAAGCAATGGGCGGCATCATAAATCACATGAAGCTTATGTTGCCGGGCAATTTCATCAATAGCCAGCGTGTCGCAGGGATTACCAAATACATGGGTTGCCAGAATGCAGGTGGTTCGTGGGGTAATGGCTTTTTCTATTTCAGCAGGAGAAATAGTAAGGGTGTCCGGTTCGATATCGGCAAATACCGGTTTGGCTTGTTCCCACACAATGGATGAAGTAGTGGCTACATAACTGTATGGAGTAGTAATTACCTCGCCATTACCGGCTAATAGTTTCAAGGCAATTTGAATCGGAAGGGTTCCATTATTGGTAATTAAAAGATGAGGTACATCCAGATATTGTTTCAATTGTTTTTCCAGACTACCCAGTAAGGGGCCACGATTGGTGAGCCAGGCTGATTGCCATATTTTCTGCAGATAGTGTTGATATTCTTCTATGGGAGGAAGAAAGGATCGGGTAACCGGTATCATGAATGAATCAGTGCGCTGAGTTGATGAAGTGCCTGTGTTTTAAAAAAGACCATTTTTAATCCGATATACACCAATAAACCCGAAGCGGAAGATAAAAGCAATAAGGGTAGTGGTGTCCAGTAAGATAAGCCCTGGCAAATCAACGTGCAGGTTCCATATGAAAGCAAAGCCAGAAAAAGATCAGGTAATAAATCGCTCAGTTGATCCCGGAAGCGGTATTGACTCATACCCCGTGTATAGTAAATATTGATATAGAGCGCAAGTACAGAGTTGATGACCATGCCCCATAACATGGCTTTGAGGCCAAAGGGAACACTCAATACCACAATGAATAAGACCATGGCTTTTTTTACCACTTCAACCCGGAGGAAGAGATCACTTCGGCCGTTCACTTTCAGTAAATTCAAATTGAAGGCATGGTGAGGATAAAAAATACTCACCAGACAAAGTATCTGAAAGTACGGAACTGAATCAAGCCATGCATTTCCCAGAATGAGTGTAATTAAAGGAGTGGCTACACCGGCCAGAATCATCATGAGGGGTGCATTTAAAAAGAAACCGAGTTGAATTAAACGTTTGAAAAATTGTTCCGACCATCCGGGTTCAGTCTGCATTTTCGATAAAACGGGATAACTCACCTTAGCTGCAATTCCGGTGATCGCCATGGAAGGATATTCCTGAAACGACCGGGCCCGTTCGAAAAATGCGAGTGTTTGAATGGGATAGAAACGGCCAATAATAATATTGTAAATATTCCGGAAAATAGTGTCGAGAATGCCTGAAAGTAAAAGAGGGGAGCCAAAGCGGAAATGACTTCGGGCATGTACTTTGGAAAACCGGAAGCCAGGTTTCCAGGGTGATATAAACCATAGCATAGCAGCTGATATCGATTGTTGTATCAGGTACATCCATACAACACTCCAGATTCCGTTGCCATTCAACGCTAAGAGGCAGGCAGTGAATCCGCCACTTAGAGCTGCAACAGAATTAACGATAGCCAGTTTCCGGAAACGTAATTTTTTATTAAGCAAGGCTGTCTGCACTGCGCTAAGTGTACCTATTGGAAAGAGCAATGCCAATGCCCGGATAAGAGAAGACAACTCCGGAGTATGAAAAAATACGGCAATAAGAGGGGCAAGCAAGGCAAATAGCCCATATACACCAAGATTAAGCAACAGGTTGACATAAAAAACTGTATCCAGATCGTAACGACTGAGGTGACTTTTTTGAATCAGGGAACTGCAAAATCCATTTTCATTCATGAGAATACCTAAGGAAACGATGATAACCAGAATCCCGAATAACCCAAACTCTTCCGGGCCCAGAAACCGGGCAATGAGTATCATCACCACTACAGGAATACCCTTTGCTAAAAGGGTATCCAACGCCGTCCACCGGAAGCCGCTTTTTGTTTTTTTAATGAGTCGTTGTTTTGCCGTCATAATTTTTTTCTTACACCACTTTTAATGGTTTAAATCAAATTTTATAGGCTGAGTTGCAAAACATCCGGTTTTATTCATTTCGCCTGCACTTTTTATCGGCGTCGGCGATAGTTTGTTATCCATGGAATACCGGTCGGTACGATCGGAGTTTCCCGGAAAAAAAGCAAATCCCCAAAACGAAAGAATGAAAATGATCAGGAAAGGAGCATTAAAACAAAGTGCCATCTGAAAAGGGTTACTATGCAGTGTTTTTGCTTTCATTGTCCATGGTCTCCAAAGTTAATTTGGATACCAGGAGAGGTACGAAGGCTTCCGTTAGAATAAGATTAGAACTTAGCCGGTATAACCAGACTGATGACGGTGCCCTGTCCTTTCTCTGAAATAACATGAATACGTATGCCATGAACCCGGGCTACTTTCTGAACAATGGCCAGCCCTAATCCATGCCCCATAATGCCCGAGGTATTGTCGACACGGTAGAAAGGTTCAAAAATGTGCATCTGTTCCGAAGGTTCCATCCCAATTCCGTGATCTATCACTGAGATAACTGCATCTCTTTTCTGAAAGGAAAGTTGAATCTCAACCGGTTTATCGGAACTGAATTTAGCCGCATTATCGATCAGGTTGGTGATAGCAATTTCCAGCAATCGCTTATTGACTGAAAAGATGAGATGATCCGGATTTTCGGGCAGATTTAGTAACTGTATCCGTATTTCTTTTTCCGGATGCAGTCTGTTAAAATACTCCTTGCAGGTCCACAATATTTCATCTATACGTACGGCTTGCAATTCAATTTCAAAATTGGTTTCGTTCGAGAGCCGGGCAAATTCAATCAGGTCGTTGGTCGATTTGTTTAGTTCCATCAGGTCGTCTAACACCGATCGGATGGTTTTACGATACTCTGAAACATCCCGGTCCCGGTTTTCAAGCACTTGTAACTGAGAGGTTACCTTGGTCAGTGGATTTTTCATCTCATGGGAAGCTGCAGAAAGAAACATGCGCTGTAAGCGAAATGTACTTTGAATTTTATCCAGTAAGTTGTTGAACGTATTGGTAAGCAATGCAATTTCATCGGAACGATTTTCAACAGGCAACCGGGCATCGAGTGAGCCCACCGGTAGATTACGAATATGAGTCATCAATTGGCCAAGCGGATTCAAGGCTTTTCGGGCAAAAATCCAGCCTGCAATGGAAACAATGGTAATACTCAACAAATACAGATAAATGAAAAGTTGAAACAGGAATTTATTTTTTTCTTCGGTTCCGGTATCGATAGCGCCAGTAAGGATCGCCACAGTACGATTTTTCCCTGTAAAAATGAATCCAACAGCATCATAGGGAGGGTATTGAAATTTAATAAATTCGTTTTGAATCACCCGTTTCACCAGCGAGTCGGTTAAAAAGGGAATCGGGAAATCGCGGTTCGTGTAGATGGTTCGTCCTTCCAGGTCGTATATTTTAATAAATTTCGAATTGAAAGAATCCTTTTGTGTCCGGTCGATACGTCGCAATTTGGCAGAATCAATTCCGGGAACATTCAATAATAAATCGGCAGTAGTACGACCCTTATTAATTAACCGGGTATAAAATTCGCTTTTTCGGTTACCTGAAAGTAATACATAGGTGATGGCAAAACAAAAAAGGAAAATGAGTGCCACCACGCCAATGTACTGCAGGGTGAGCCGGGTTTTTATTTTCATGCCATTTCTCCGCTTTTCAGTATATATCCCAGTCCCTTGCGGGTATGAATAAGTTTATTCATTTCCCTGGATTCTACTTTATTGCGAAGATAGCTGATATACACTTCCAGAATATTGGTTCCGGTATCAAAATCAAACCCCCAAACATGCTGAATGATTTGTTCCTTTGTAAGCAAATGTTCCTGATTCAGCATGAAATATTCCAGCAACGAGAATTCTTTGGAGGTTAATGGAATCATTTTACCACTTCGGTAAACTTCTTTCGTGTCGCGGTTCAGCAACAAATTATCGTACGTCAGTGTCTGTTCCATTTGACGCGGATCCTGGGTTCGCTTCAACAATGCCTTGATCCGGGCTAATAATTCTTTGAAGTCGAAGGGTTTAATGAGATAGTCGTCGGAACCGGAATCGAATCCTTTAATCTTGTCTTCCGTTAACCCTAATGCAGATAGAATAAGAATAGGAATATGGGTATTGTGTTTGCGGACTTCCAGACAAAAGTCAATGCCATTCATCCGGGGCATTAATACATCGGTGATGATGAGATCGTAATTCCCTTTCTTGTAAAGTGCCAGCCCCTGCAGGCCATCGCTGGCATGTTCTACTTCATACCCTTCCTCCTGAAGCCCCTGAGCAATGATTTTACCAGTCTTGACTTCATCTTCCAAAAACAATATTCTCGCCATACAAACAAATTTAGTTCAGAGAACAGCATTGGATTCAATTCCGGTATGGAACTATATTAGAAAATCATTAGACGGCCATACGCTGCCACAAACTATAATTTTTCTTGTTTCCATGCTGCAGTGTAAGAAAAAAAGTGTTTGGAATTAAGCAGTATAAAATCGGGAATGAACACCATATAGGTGATCGAACAGAATTTTTACTTCAAAATACTATATTCAGGTCTTTATTTACCTGAACTCTTTTATCTGATTATTACGTGATTAAAAAATTTAGCTTTATTCGGGATACTACGAAATGGTATGTAGTATTTCGTGGCGTTTTCAATGTGCTTGCTTTTGTTTTGGGCTGTATAGCCACTGAACCTGTGAAAGCACAAAGAATACCCCGGATACAATTTCCTCCCGTAGATACTGTTTTGAAAAAGGAATATCTCGAGGTTGCCACACGGATGGTTAAGCAAATGAATGCAGGAAGTAAGGACAGTGCCTTGCAAATATGTAACAGGTACCATCAGCGCTCTGTCCAAAAGGGCGATTCCAGTATGCAGTATTATTCAAATGCCTGTTATAGTTTGTATTATTTTGCGCTAAGCCAATACGATCAGGTGCTGAATTATGCTTTGGAGGCTAAAAAGTATGCCAGAAATTTTGCAGGTTATTCGCAGAAAGCATTTATCGGGGAAATGATTGCCAAAGCCTTAATTAATACCGGACAATTAGATCAGGCTTTTCCATATGTAAAGGCGGCCCTTGACGATTGCTATCGGACTGGGGATGATAATAATACCGGTCCCTGTTTACAAACATTTTCGATCTACTATAATAATCAGGGAGACTTATTGAAATCTATAGAATATACAAATCTGGCGATTGATCATTCGAATCGTATGCCCGACGCAGGCAGAAAGAGCTTGCAGTTTGCCAGTATGTATACCAGTATCGCGCAGAAGTACCTCATGTTGAAATATTATGAAAAATCGCTGAAGTATTGTTTGATGGGATATTCTATCCGAAAAGAAAAGAAAGAATCCGGAGGAATGATTATCAATTGCCATATATTGGGGATGAACCTTAAGCTGAATGCTGAGGAACGAATTGGGTATTTGAAAGAGGGCTTGGAATGCTGTTCATTATCCGGTAATCATGAGTATGAGCAGAAATTCCTATATGATCTGGCCAGCATATATTACGATTTAAATCAAACAGACAGCAGTCTGTATTATTTCCAGAAAGCGAAGAACCATACCTATACGATTACAGAATCAGCTGCGAAAAAATTTACAGAGGATGCTGCTTTTGCTATTACCTTGAAGTTAAAACCCGAAGAGGCCGGAAGATGGGTAGATTTATATACACAGCAGCGAAATCCTGAAGAAAAGAATCTGCAACAGTGGGCCAGCATTTTGTATAAACGAAAATTCTTGTATTTCGAAGCCAGTAAACAATATGATTCCGCATTTTATTATCTGCAATTATATCAGACAATATCTGATTCCATGCAGGGTAAAGAAATGCTGCGAATGACGGAACGAATGAATTTTGAATTTGACGCTGAACGGAAGGAGAAGCAAATTGAATTTCTGAATCAGAAAAATGAAATTCAGCAATTGGAAATAACAAATAACCAGATTAAAATAAGGCAACAGGAACTGGAAAATTTAAAGCAGCGACAAGCCTTTATCATTCAACAATTGGAATTGAAAGATAAATCAACATCTTTGGCCTTGTCGGAAGCTCTTCGGCAAAAGCAAATGCAGGATTTGAAATTGGTTAATCAGGAAATATCATTAAAGGAAACTGAATTAAAATATTTAAAGGGGGAGCAACTGAACCGGGAATTAATTATAAAAAGGAAACTGGCACTGGAACGAAACCGTCAGGCAATAAAAAATAAAAATATACTGATTGGAACCGGAAGTGCATTATCCCTCATGATGATAGGTTTTATTGTTATCCGGAGCCGTCAGCGCAGAAAATTCCAACGAGAGCAATTTGCCCTTATGCTCAAAGTGCAGGAAGAAGAACGTGGACGGATTGCCTCAGAAATGCATGATGATTTGGGAACCGGATTGACATCGATTAAAATGTTAACCGAATTAGCCCAGTATAAAACCGAACGGGGTGTGCCGGGCGATGAACTCAGTAAAATTAACCGGAATGTAAATCAGATGATAGAAACCATGTCGGATATTGTTTGGGCATTGAATCCACAGCAAGATAGCTTACCCAACCTGATGTTGTATATCAAAACATATTGCACCGACTACCTGAATGAACATCAAATTTCAGTTTCCTTTCAGTTTAATGTGCCGGAGAGAATAGCAGAAATAAAGGGATCTACCAGGCGAAATATATTGCTCGTAGTAAAGGAATGTCTGCATAATATTGTGAAACATGCACATGCTACAGAAGTGGATATTACAGCCAGCATACAGCAAGGACAACTTGTGATGATCCTTGAAGACAATGGAAAAGGGTTTAAAGAAGAACAAGTGAGATTTTTTGCCAATGGTTTAAAGAATATGCGTGCCCGAATGGAGGCGGTGCAGGGTAGTCTGGATATAATTTCCAGCAAGGGTACACGCATCGTTATTTCCTTACCTGTTATGGATCACACAAATGTGGTATATGCAAACTGATAACTCCATAAGATTTTTGAACCTCAGAATCAAAGTACATGATAAAGGTGGCCATTGTTGAAGATACCCGTGATATCAGAGAATCATTACGTCAGATTCTTGAGCATTCCGAGGAATTCGTTTGTGTGGGAACGTATCCGGATGGCGAACAAGCCATCAAGGAAATTCCGGATGTAAAACCGGATATTGTAATGATGGATATTCACTTGCCGGGCATGGATGGTGTGGAATGTGTGTCCAGATTAAAAGCACAATGTCCGGAAACCCTTTTTATCATGTGTACTATCTTTCAGGACGATCAAACAATTTTCAAAGCATTGCGTGCAGGGGCCAGTGGGTACCTGCTGAAGAAATCGTCGGTACCTCAGATTCTGGATTCCCTGATGGAATTATATCAGGGTGGTTCACCCATGAGTATGGAAATAGCCCGCAGGGTAGTGGAAAGTTTTAAAGCAGAGCCTCAGGCAGGGAGAGGCCTGGATCTGTTAAGTAAAAGAGAGAATGAAATTCTTCAATTGCTGGCCACCGGATTGATGTATAAGGAAATTGCTGCCCATCTCCATATAAGCACTGAAACTGTGAGAAGGCATGTACATCATATTTATGAAAAACTGCATGTGCAAACCCGAACAGAAGCCGTGAATGTATTATATGGTAAAGCCAATCATCATAGTAATTTCTGATGTAGAAACCTTCACTCCATGATGCATGAAATGAGGGCGGTAAAATCAACTACTTTCCGTGATGTCAGGAGTATTCATGCAAGAATATGTATATTAGAATCCGATCTGTAAAGTGATAGTATTCCTGTCTATCTTTCAAAATACATCACTGAACAATCTTTCGGATACTGCAGTGTATTAGTATCTGGTATTATAGTTTTCTTCCACATCTTCCATACGAATCACACAAACGTGGTATTGTGCCAAAGGCAGAATCGTACAATTTTTACAGCATAAAATTAACAACATGAAATCTCTTTTTCTTTCCACTTTAGTCTTTATGGTATGGACATGCGGGGCCACCATCCGTACTGTAAATAACAACCCGGCCGGCCTTGCGCAATTCAGTTATCTCCAGGCTGCAGTAAATGCCTCGGCCAGTGGTGATACGATTTATGTACATGCCAGCGCGAGCAATTATGGCGAAGTAGAAATTATTGATAAACGCATCGCGCTCATCGGACCCGGCATCAGTCCGGACCGTAATGGCCCTGAATTAACGGCCACAGTAAGCGTGATCCGTATAAAAAATATAAACACGACAAATGCAAACGGTTCGCTGATCATGGGTTTGCATTGCAACTATTTGTTAGAAATTAGCCATAATGGAAGCGGTAATATAGGCGAACCTGTGAACGATGTTAAGTTGATCCGCAACCGGTTTACGGATGCCAGTGTAGTTCTATATGTTGGAAATAACTACGGCAGCAAACACATGTATAATCTTTACGCAGAAGGGAATTATTTTCAAAATTCGAGTATTGGTAGCGCTAGTACATCTTATTATTTCACCAACTGCATGTTCACCAATAATGTGTTTGCCCGATCCAACGGCTTCGGTGGTTCTATTCAGAGTATGAATAACTGTACCAATGTTATTTTTGATCACAATGTCTTTTATGGTGATCAGACAAACATGAACCGCTTGTTTGGCGACTATGCGAGCGGACTCACCATGAAAAATAATGTT
The DNA here is from genome assembly GCA_964458785.1 of uncultured Bifidobacterium sp. Lineage (GTDB taxonomy): Bacteria > Bacteroidota > Bacteroidia > Chitinophagales > Chitinophagaceae > OLB11. Next base: position 11,599 of record CAYWKR010000003.1, read on the forward strand.
TTCGTGAATTGTGTGACGAATAATACACATCCGAACGGTTCGTATTCGATTTTCAATATTTCATTCACGAATAATATCACTTTCAATTGTACCAACAATTCGCCATGGACACTCGGTAACAATATTGACGGGGGCGGTAATATCAGTAACCAGAATCCGCAAATGGGAAGCCAGGCAGCCATTAATACCGGAACATATAGTCCCTTACACGATTTTAGTATAGCCTCGGGCCCGGCTAACAATGCCGGTACCGACGGGAAAGACCTGGGTGTACTGTTCGACGAGAACACCACAATGAACTGGGCTTACGGACGCAATACCCGGCTACCGTATATCTATAGCATGAATATCCTCAATACCAGTGTGCCGGCTGGGGGCGTATTGAATGTGCAATTGAATGCGAGAAAAGCGAAATAGTAAAATGTAATAACGAAATTAAATACTAGACATGAAGCAAATAATATCAATACTGACCTTACTCCTCTTGGTCATTCAGTCGAAGTCAACCATACTACGTGTAAATAATACACCAGGTTTAGTGAGTGTTTATACCACTGTACATCAGGCAATAGCCGTATCAAATCCGGGGGACACCATACATATTGAACCCAGTGGAATCGATTATACAGAACCTTTCTCTATATCAATTTCTCACAGACTCACAATTCTAGGTAATGGATCCAATTTATCAATTCATCCAGGACTACAGGCAGATACCAATCGTGCTAAAATAACTTTTAATATTGGTAACCGATTGGTGTTTCTAAATGGAAGTGAAGGGTCGTACTTGTCTTGCGATGTCAATAGTGTTGGCGTTGCTATTGATTCTATGAGTATAGATAAGAGCTACATTTCTGATGAATTGATTATAGCCGACCTGGGAACATTTTCAAACCATATCAGTATACGTAGAAGTTTTATTGGTCAATTAAATAAGGTCAATTCTTCAACACCTATATGGATAAAACACTGTATTGTTAACTTATATGCGGTTATTGGAGCCCCGATTAATTCATATCAATTTGAAAATTGTATAATTAGATTGGTAAATTCTTCAAATGATTTCTCAAATTGCTTATTTGTAAAAAGCATCCTTACTTCAAGTTTTTCCAACACTGTGGTTGGTTTTAGCAATTGCACACTGAACGATAATATTTTCACATCCGTAATTAATCCGACAGGCTTGAATAACACCGACAGTGTGAACAATCAATTTATAAATCAGGCCATTATCTTCAACACATTCCCGGTTTCGGGTATAACTGATAACAATTTTAAATACAAATCTGCCTTTAATCCAATCGACAAAGGGCCTTATGTTGGGATTAAACCATATACATTTGGTTTGGTTCCCGCCATTCCATCCATATACGAATTGACAGTACCTGCAACCTTTGTGAATGGGGGATCAGGTAATACCCTTCAAATTACCATCAGCACAAGAGGAAATCAATAACCAGTAAAAAATGACTGATGAAAAATCGTATTTTAATTTGGATAATGCTTTGCGGATTAAAGGTTACATCTCAGAATATAATCCGCATAGAATATTTTTTTGATAATGATCCGGGTTTCGGTAATGGAATATCGATTCCCATTGTAACAGGTTCAACTATTGCAAATTTAAATGCGACCATCAGTTTGTCGTCAATCAGTGAGGGAAAACATATGCTTTATGTTCGCTCACAGGATGATCAGGGAAATTGGAGCATTACAAACAAAAGGCAAATTGCTCAGATGCCACACATTGTTGCCATGGAGTATTTTTTTGATACCGATCCCGGATTCGGAAATGGGATTCAAATTCCTGTGGCAACAGATACTGCCATCCATGGATTGAATGTGAATATTGACTTAACAAACATTGGAGATGGTATTCACACCCTTTTTATACGTTCGAGAGACAACTACGGCCATTGGAGCCTTACAAACCGACGGGAAATTGCACAAATTCCCCGTATTACAGCCATGGAATATTTTTTTGATATTGATCCGGGATTCGGCAATGGAATTCCGATTTTAATATCAGCCGACACTGCAATTGCTAATTTAAATGTTCTATTAAATGTGGGTTTCTTAACTTCTGGTATGCTTACTCTGTTTATTCGATCTAAAGATGGATACGGTAAGTGGAGTTTAACTAATCGCCGCAATTTTAATTATTGTCCTTCCGGTATGACTTATTTCTATCAGGATCTTGATCTGGATGGATATGGAACTTTGGCAGATAGCGTACTAGATTGTGTAGCCCCGGCAGGCTATGTAGCCAATTTCGAAGATTGCGATGATGGAAATCCAGGTATCCACCAGAAATTTCCGTTTTATTCAGATTCCGACAGCGATGGCTTCGGAAGTGGTAATCCAATACTGATTTGCGCACAGGATATGTTGAGTGCCCCCACAGGATTTGCTACAAATAATTCAGATTGTAACGATAATGACCCCAACATCTATGCGTATTTTCCCTTTTTCACCGACGCAGACGGAGATTTTTTTGTGGCTTCCTTAGATACTTTTTACTTCTGCTCAAGTGTCTATTCTGCGCTCAATACCCCACCGCCAGGATATATTTCTACCTCGCTATCACTTGGTTTAGATTGTGATGACAATCAATATGGTTTCGTTTCCAGTTTTCCTTTTTATATCGATTCAGACCATGATGGCTACGGCACAGGAACTCAGGTACAGGTTTGTGCCAATAGCGCAACTCTTCCACCGCCAGGTTATTCCATCCTTGCCGGTGATTGCAACGACAACAACGCACTCATTCACCCGGGCGCCATGGAAATTTGTGATGGGCTTGATAATAATTGTGATGGCTTAACCGATACTATTACTGTTACCCATATTGTATGCGGCATCGCAACATCAGAAGGACAATCGTTTACATTAACCGCGCCACCCGGAAAAGTATTTACATCTGTTGATTTTGCAAGCTATGGAACACCCAATGGCACTTGTGGCAATTTTACATTGGGCGCTTGTCATGCTTCAAGTACTATGCCTGTTGTGCAGGCATTGGTGATCGGGCAAAACAGCGTCACCCTCACGCAGAACTATCAAATTTTTGGAGACCCATGTGTGGATGTGTATAAACGATTTTATGTTCAGGCGAGTTATACCGATACCATTTCACTAAAATATCCCTTCTTTGCCGATGCAGATGCTGATGGTTACGGAGCCGGTAGCCCGGTATTTCTTTGTGCCACGAATGCCAACACAGCACCCGCAGGCTATTCATTGAATGGCGACGACTGCGACGATACGAAAAGTTCCGTTTACCCGGGTGTCACAGACAGAATGGAATACTTCATCGACAATGATCCCGGTCCCGGCAATGGTACCCCGATAACCTTATCGGCCTTATTGAATACCGATACCATCAATCAATCGCTATCAATCAGTCTGCCCACAAATTTATCTCCGGGCCATCATGTGCTGGCAACGCGTGTTGGCGGATGCTCAGTTGGATGGGGGCTGCTTGAACATCGAAGCTTCATCGTTAATCCTGCGCAATTCAATGCTGGACCATTGATTACAGGCGAACTTTTCTTCGATAATGATCCCGGTTTGGGGAATGGAATTGCTTTTTCCGTTCCCATGCTGGATACTGTCAACCAAACGTTGCCAGTTGGTATTCCCGATAGTGTTACACCCGGACTACATGTCTTCGCCATTCGTGTCAAGGACAGTCTGGGGCAATGGAGTCATTTCTATCATGGCAATATTACCATTCTGCCACCATTGCTTAAATTCCCGCTTATCACTGCCGTTGAATACTTTATCGACACAGATCCGGGTGTTGGTAATGCCACTTCCTTAAGTATCACCAATGCCGATACGTTGAATCAAACCTTTTCCATCCTGCTACCTGCTAATTTGAATGAGGGTATACACCTGTTGGGTATACGTGTAAAAGACAGTCTTGGCAAATGGGGACTCTTCGAAAACAGGGCATTTTATATTGACGAAAGTGGACCGCAATACAATCCGATCGCTGCGCTCGAGTATTTTGCCGATGCGGATCCGGGGGTGGGTAATGGAACCGTAATCGCACTCACTCCGTCCGATACCATCGATCAGGCTTTGTCTTTATCCATACCCACAGCTTTGCTGAGCGGTAATCATAAGTTGGGGTTCCGTGTAAAAAATGTACAAGGGAGGTGGAGTTTTATCGAATTCCCATCTTTGTTTATTCAAGTGAAGGCTTTTTTACAGGGTTATTATACTGGTCAGGGTATGATGCAACCGGTATTACAAAATCAAGGTCAACTGAATGCTTCTACTGATGTCGACACCGTGTATCTGGATTTGCATCAGGCTACACCGCCTTATAATTTAGTGTATACCACAGCAGGTATTATGCAAACAAATGGAAATATTTTTGGAAATATTCCTTCGGGCTTTCAGAGCAACAGTTATTATCTGGCACTCCGACACCGGAATACCATTCAAACCTGGACATCCAATCCAATGTTGATTTCATTTGTCGACAATCTGTATGATTTTACGACTTCGGCCAATAAAGGATTTGGGGATAATTTGATAGAAGTAGAACCGGGGCTATGGGCTCTTTTCTCCGGCGATTTGAATCAGGATGAAAATATTGATTTGCTGGATGCTTCTATTCTGGAATTAGGCCAGAGTGTTTTTGCTTTTGGATACTATGCATCTGATATTAATGGTGATGGTAATGTGGATTTGCTGGATAATCCAATTTTAGAGAGCAATGCCGATAATTTCATATTTTCCAATCATCCGTAGCGGAAGGCATTTTAGCAGAAAGTAAAGGGTAACAGCTTTCGGAATGGCTATGCAGCTATTTGGGACTGAAAGCCAATACAACCTGAAAAGCCTTCTCTATCAATATAACATAAGCGCTGATCCAACGGTATTCTTTTAAGTCAGTTATATAAGGTTAGCATATCCTGCTGATTCGTTTTGGGAAGGGTATTCGGGAATGCAACACATTGTTTTTCTCTGTTGATCATCGGATTAAGTTCATGGGAATGAGTGTATCCACATACCAGTTAAATGAGATGGTTGCAATTTCCTGTTCGTACTTTATGGCAGTTGGGTTGGAATTTTAGATTGATCTATAAAAGAGAATTCCCAGATGTGTCTGTCAATATCTTCCAGTCCAGGTTGATACATAAATTCACAATCCTTCATTGTGTAAGACTCCTGTAAATCTGCACCCTTAGGTCGGTTAAAATATTTTTTAAGTGCACTACTAAGCAAAGAATAAATAAAAAAGGCCTGATCGATCATATACCAATCAGGCCTTCCTTTCGGATTTATCTAAAGAACTATGGGTGAACTGAATATATGAAGTTGGAAATATTTCCTTCTAGTATAGGAGTATCAAGTAAGTCTACATTACCATCTCCGTTAATATCGGTTGCGAGGTATCCATAACCAAAATTAGAGATATCAGACTCTGCCATACCTAAATCAAGTAAGTCCATATTTTCATCAACTGCTACGTCTCCAGAATAAAATGCCCATTTACCCGGTTCGAGTTCTATCATATTATCGCCGTATGCTTTGTTAGCGGACGTTGAGAAATCATATTGTACAGAGGTTCCGCTAAACATGATTGGGTTAGCGCTCCATGTTTGTAGTGCACTGCGATGTTTAATGACAATATAATATTCTCCATTGAGTGCAGGGAAGGAATATGAAAATGTTCCGTCCTGATTCAGCAAAGTTTTACCAGAAGCCACAATAGTATTCGGCAATGCAGCGTCTCTCAATTCAATGTCAATAGAGTCGCACGCAGTAGCTGGGGCAGCAATTCCTCCATTCACTAAGGCAGGTTGCATCAGATTCCCACCCAAATAAAATCCCTGGATATAACATTTACCGGTTAGGTTAGTATTACATGGAGGGGTGATTGTCAAGTGTAACGTAGCCAGATTGAAACAACCTACTGTGTTTAATGATTGATGAATATAAGTACCCGATTGTGTATACGTAATACCATTCCATAAATAACTTCCGCATGCTGTCACTGTATCACTTGAAGTGGTAGCGCATAAACTGTTAGCATAAGTATCTGGATTGAATAGTTTTAATAACTGTCCAGCTTCTACTGCATCCACAGGTAATCCGGTTGTGTAATGCGCCTGATCCACGAATAAGAAGTTACCAGCTCCTAAGATATCGGATACATCAATAATTCCTGATGACTCTTCATCTTGATTAAATGGTGCTGTAGCAGGTACCCCAATATCTCCAAATCGTGTGGAATCATGTTTCGCAATTAGTTTTAAAGAATCCGTAGCGATCGTATACTGCCAAA
>CAYWKR010000004.1:0-17860 GCA_964458785.1 uncultured Bifidobacterium sp.
GGATAATAACGGAGGCACTATTACTTCGCTTCGCATTATTGCCTTCCCCGAGCATGCACAATCCATTCGTGTGAATGGAATGTTGTATAGCAGCAGTACCTTTCCGACATCCGGTTTACTGATTCCGGTAAATTCCTCCGGACAACCCGCAGTTTCGATCAGTGCTGACCCGGTGGATGGAATTGTTTCAGTCGACATTCCTTTCAAATCAACCGATAATGCCGGTATGGAAAGTCAGGTAACAGGCTATGTCCGTTTGCCCTACAGTATGCCCTTACCCGATTTTAATGTAGCCTATACCGGACTGGTAATCAGTGGCAATGTTTCAACCAACGATAAAGTTCCTGCCGGTACTTCCTATGCAACGGCCATCGCTGCTGCTTCCAATCCTTCTTCAGCTATACCGGTTGTCAATTCAAATGGAACTTATTCCTTTCAGACCAGCATAGCAGGCAAATACTTTTTTGATGTGCCTGTGCTCTGTCCGGGTGGTGGATACCTGCCCATACAACTACTGATTCATGTATTGGGTGCCGGAACCAATCAACCACTGGCGCATCCCGAAGTCGCTTCTACTTTAGAGGGTATGCCGGTTATGCTGAATGCTTTAGTGAATGATGGTTGTGGACAATTAATCTGTGCCCTGAATTTTTCTACCCTCAGTGTATTGGTTCAACCGGCTCATGGTCAGGCCATAGCCAATCCGTCCGGTGGGTTTATTCTGTATACACCCAATCCCGGATTTTTAGGTGGCGATACCTTGTACTATCGTATTTGTGATAATAATTCGTCTTCATTGTGCGATACTACCATGCAAATTATTCAGGTATTGCCATTGGGCGGAATCAACACCACGATGGCATCCGATGATTATGTAATGACACCTTTTAATACCGGAGCCAGTGGCAATCTGCTGCTTAATGATATTGATCCCGAACACCAGAATCAGACAGCCGGGATGCAGAATATTACCATTTCCGGAAAGGGATCATTAGGTGTATTACCCAACGGAAGTTATTATTTTACTCCGGTCAATGGCTATACCGGGCAAATCGATTTTCCTTACGAAGTATGTGATAATTCCTCCACGATGGCGTGTGCAAATGCTACACTACATGTGTTGGTGTATCCTGCTATAAGCCTACCGGTTGATCTGGTGTTATTTGAAGCAGGCGCATTGCATTGTGAGAGTGGTTTGCATTGGATCACAGCGAGTGAGCGTCAGTCGTGCTGTTTTGAAATTCAACGTAAAAAAATTCCATCCGGTGCATTTATTCCGGTAACCCGTGTGCAGGCTGCGGGTTACAGCGATGTGGCCACACATTATTATTATACCGATAGTGCCCTGGAAACGGGCCAATACGAATACCGGTTGAAATGTATCGATATCGATTCTCAGTTTCAGTATTCCGATATCGCTGCCATCCAGGTTACCTGTGCGCCTTTTGCGGGAATCAGTGTGTACCCTAATCCAGCCAGTGAGCAACTGAATATTTCATTTACCAACAGTTCTGTCGGTATCTACCATGTACAACTGACCAATGCACTCGCTCAAACTGCTGTACAATCTACCTTTAGTTATTCCGGTGGCAAACAACAAATTATTCTCCAAACGGCCTACCTGCCCGATGGTTTATATATGCTTCGTATCAGCGACGAAAATCAGATAAGTACCATCACTCCCTGTATCATACACCATTAAAAATGCTATTGGGCTTCTCCCTATTTATTTTCTTATGAGGCTTCATACTTCGTTTTCTCAGTCGCCTGTACTTTACCAAAGGATTTCGCATACCATCCTCTTTCTGTTCTTTATCTGTACATCAGCAACGGCACAATCGTATCAACAACTGATCGAAGAACACAGGAAAAACTACAAACATGAATTTTTGAAAGACGAACGAAGTCCGCTTAAAAAAAGAGATCTGCGTCATCTTCGTTTCTTCAAACCCGATTCTTCCTTCTGTATCCGGGCCAGTTTTACCCGTATCAGCGATACCACAGGATTTATAATGAAAACCCATTCCGGAGTGGACAAGCATTATTATGTATACGGAGAACTGCAATTTTATTTAAAAGGTACCGGGCATATACTGAAGGTGTATCAAAGTGAAAAACTGATGAAGCAAAAAGAATTTGAAGATTATCTTTTTGTTCCATTCAACGATTGGACGAATAACCAAAGCACCTTCGGCGGTGGCCGTTATCTCGATTTCCGGATGAATGATATACAAAATGGAAGTTTGCACCTCGATTTCAACAAAGCCTATAACCCCTACTGTGCCTATAAAGGCGGTTATGCCTGCCCGATTCCGCCGGAGGAAAATCGCCTGAATCTGGAGATTACAGCCGGTGAAATGAAATATGGCCGTGAAGGGAGTGAATGAATCGAAGAGGACTCCGGTGCAGCCCTTATCTTTGCGCCATGACGTTCGACAGAAGTACCTTTTCCGATGAGTTGCTGCTTCATTTATATCAGCAACTCCTCTATCCCCGCCTCATAGAAGAAAAAATGCTCATCCTGTTACGGCAGGGACGCATCAGCAAATGGTTTAGTGGTATTGGGCAGGAAGCAGTAGCAGTAGGTGCTACCGAAGCCCTTGACCCGGATGAGTACATTATGCCCATGCACCGGAACCTGGGGGTATTTACCAGCCGGAATATGCCGCTCGATAAATTATTTATGCAATGGCAGGGACGAAAGGAAGGGTATAGCAAAGGACGGGAACGCAGCTTTCACTTCGGAAGTAATGAACATCATATCTGTGGAATGATTTCACACCTGGGACCACAATTAGCCATTGCCGATGGTATTGCGCTAGCCCATAAGTTAAAAAAAGAACATAAGGTGAGTCTGGCCTTCAGCGGGGATGGTGCCACCAGCGAAGGCGATTTTCATGAAGCATTGAATGTGGCCGCAGTATGGGAATTGCCGGTGATTTTTGTGGTGGAGAATAATGGGTACGGACTGAGTACACCCAGCAGCGAACAATTTCTTTGTAAGCAAATTGCCGACAAAGGCATTGGTTATGGCATCAAGGCAATTACCATCGATGGAAATAATATACTCGAAGTGTATCGGAGTATTCAGGAGGCAAAAGCCTATTGTATCCGGGAACAAAAACCTATTCTGGTTGAATGTATGACCTTCCGCATGCGGGGTCATGAAGAAGCCAGTGGGGTGAAGTATGTGCCACCTGAATTATTTGAAATCTGGGGACAGAAGGATCCGTTGATGAACTACGAAAACTTCCTTGTACAGGAAACGATTTTAAATCCGGAACGCATACACCAGTTACGCGAACACCTGAAACATCAGATCGAAGAGCACCTCGAACGTGGATTTGCCGTTGCCCCGGTAGTGCCCGACACCGATGAAGAATTGCGTGATGTATATGCGCCCTATGTTCCTTCGGTGAGTATGCCACAAGGCCCCGCCCGCGAATTGAAACTGATTCAGGCCATCAGCGAAGGTATCGATGAGGCTATGCAACGATGGAATCATCTGGTACTGATGGGACAGGATATTGCAGGGTATGGCGGCGCGTTTAAAGTAACGGAAGGACTCTTTCAGAAATACGGAAAAGAACGGGTACGAAATACCCCGTTGTGCGAAAGTGCCATCGTAGGTGCAGCTCTTGGGTTATCGATCAAGGGATTTAAATCGATGATGGAAATGCAATTCTCCGATTTTGTTACGGTGGGCTTTAATCAAATTGTAAATAATCTGGCTAAAATTTATTATCGCTGGGGACAGCAGGCTGATGTGGTGATTCGTATGCCCAGCGGCGGTGGCGTAGGGGCCGGTCCCTTTCATAGTCAAAGCACCGAAGCCTGGTTTACCCATGTCCCCGGTTTAAAAGTAGTATATCCATCCACACCCGAAGATGCCAAAGGCTTGTTGCTGGCTGCCTTCGAAGACCCTAACCCGGTGATGTATTTCGAACATAAAGCGTTATACCGGAGTGTAAGCGGACCAGTACCGGAAGGATTTTATACCATTCCGATCGGCAAGGCGCGTCGGGTGCAACAGGGAAATGAAATCAGCATTATTACCTATGGAAGTGGTGTGCATTGGGCACAGGAATATAGTGCACAACATCCCGGTTATTCCATCGGGATTTTGGATCTGCGAAGTTTGCTTCCACTCGATTACGAGGCTATCCGCGAAAGTGTTCAACAAAGCGGCAAGGTGTTGATTCTTCATGAAGACACCTTGTTTGGCGGTTTGGGCGGAGAAATTGCAGCATGGATTACCGAGCATTGCTTCGAATACCTGGATGCACCAGTGATGCGTTGTGCGGGACTCGATACACCGATACCGTTTGCCATTGAACTCGAAAACAACTTTATGCCCAAAGGCCGGCTGCATGAAAGCATACAAAAATTGCTGGCATACTGATTTTTTTGGGGCTCACCGGCACTGCACGGATAGAGCGGATGGGCGATAGCACCGTTCAACAGTATAATCGCTGGCAACAGGGGCTTTTGTTTCTCTGTAAAGGAAGTGGCTACCATGGTCAGTTCACTCCTGTTTGTGTTTAACGATTGTTCACATTCCAAAGAATGATGAAAGAAAATTCGTTCTGTAGAAAAAGAAAATTTCTGCTCTATACCAAGTAATTTCCTCTACTACAAACAGAGTATTTCATCCCGAAAGACAAGGCTTAAACTTTGCATACCCGTTTTCAATAACTAACTTTCAACACTTAAATCGTTCACCATGAAATATTTCTCCCTCCTTGCCCTGTTGGTTCTGCTTTTCATCCATACGGTACATGCGCAAACGTGGAATGGTTCTGCCAGTAATGTGTGGTCTAACCCTTTGAACTGGACGCCTAATACGGTGCCCGGTACCGGATCTGCCGTAAGCATACCGGGTTCTTTAGGTACTTACCCCTTACTTTCAGCCAATGTAACCATTGCTTCCCTGACAATGGCAGCCGGTGCGGTGCTCAATACCAATGGAAAAACAATTACCGTGAATGGAGCGCTCGATATCAATCAGGCTACTATGTCGGGGGCCGGAATTTTAAATTGTAATGCCGCCAGTTATGTCAATCTGCAAAATAACACCCTTACGGTATCCCTTAATATCCTGAGTTTTTATGGTTCTTTTTCAAGCTATAATAATCTCATTACGGGCACCTCCACCTTTAGCGACAGTATAGCGCAGGGGGGATTACTTTATTTTGGAGGAAATACCTATAACGGCAACCTCACCTTTACCCATAAATCACCGAATGTGGCCTATCTGCAATTCGGTGGTCTGGCTAATGAAACTGTAAACGGAAATGTGGTGTATATCAATCAGGGAACCGGTGGCAACTTCTATCAGGGCTATGGCGGCACCTTGCAGGTAAACGGGAATATGACCGTTAATAATACCAATGGGGCTATCTGTTATTTGTTTTACACACCGGGTACTGTAACAGGAAATCTAACGGTGACTTCTCCCAACGGAGGCTCCATTTTAATGAATAATATCTATTCAACCAATTCAACCATTGGAGGTACCCTCAACCTTTCAGGTACTTCGATTAATCTGGGTATGTATCGGATCAAAAACAATACAAGCGGGGGAAGTATCAATTTAGTGAATCCACTGGATATAAATATGCAGGCCGATACGCTCTCTGTTTCTACACTCACAATGACCAATGTGCAGAGTGCCGTTACCATGTATAATAATGCCGTTACTGCTACCAGCACCACCATCAGCGACAGCTCCAATCTGGGCGGCGTTATTTATATCGGCGGAAATACATATATCGGTTCTTACAGTTATACCCACAAAAGTCCGGCTGCTATGTACACCAGTTACGGTGGCAACGGTGTAGAAGTATTTTATGGGCCGGTGACCTACACCAGCTCACAAAATGGAAATAGTATGTATCTCGGATATGGTGGCCCGGTGAATTGCAGTAATTCATTTACACTCAATAATAATAACGGGGCGAATGTTTCACTCTTCATGAATTCCGGAGCCGTTATCGGAAACTGTACATTGAATGCACCGGCAGGGGGCTCGCTGACTATGAACAATACCAGTTATCCTACGGTGAATATTACCGGAACACTGAATATAACAAGCAATGATGCTGTAGTGGGTATTTATAAAGTAAAAAACAATCTGACAGGCGGCACCCTCAATATCATTAATCCTCCGGGTATTGCCTTCAACAGCGATTCAATCAAAGCCACGGTGAATATTTTAAATTACCGGAACGCCTTTGAACTTTATAATAATCAGATTACCGGTACGGTGGTACTCAGCGATAGTTCTGTTCAGGCCGGCCCCAACTATATCGGTGGCAATACCATCAATGGAAACTTTACTCATACACATAAAGCCAATTATGGAATGTATGAATGTTATGGTGGAAACAATAACAATACCTATAACGGAAATGTAAATTATAATCTGGAGCCAACGGGTTCCAGTCTGATACTGGGCTACAATGGAACATTCACCACCACAGGAAATTTAACGGTACAAAATAATAGCGCAGGTACTTCCGACTTCTTCAATATACCGGGAAGCATTGGAGGTAACTTCACGTATAATGCACCTAATGGCGGTTCACTCGAATGTAATGCCACCAGCAGTACTACTGTGGTGAATGGAACCATTAATATGAACATGGCCAACAATTTTGGGTTGGGTTTTTACCGGATGAAAAACAATACCGCTGGTGGCACTATTCAGGTGACCAATGCCAGTTATATTAATTTCAACAGCGATTCACTGAAGGCCGATATTCAGATACCGAATTACAATGGCTTTTTTGCCTTTCACGATAATTCGGTTTTAGGAAATGTGACGCTGAGCGACAGTAGTGTGCAGGTAAATACCAATTACATGGGTGGCAATACCATTACCGGTAATTTTAGTATGACACATAAAAGCGGATTCCCTTTCTACGAGGCTTATGGCGGATCGTCATTTGATACCTACAACGGGAATGTGGTTTTCAATCTGAGTCAAAGTGGTAATAGCATGCAATGTGGTTATGGTGGTGTTTTAACGGTGAATGGAAACCTCACCATTAATAATAATAGCGGGGGCTATGCCAGTTTCTTTAGTGTGGGTGGTCAGGTGAGTGGCAATCTGTTGGTTACAGCGCCTATCGGTGGTTCCATGGTATTCAACAGTACCAGTAATCCGGCAGTAACAATTGGAGGCACGGTGAATATGACGGCTACCAATCTGAGTCTGGAGTTTTTAACCATGAAGAATAATACGGCCGGTGGTACCATTGCCCTCACCGGAGCTTCTTCCCTGCATTTCGAACAGGATACCCTGATGGTAACAACCAGTATTATCAATTACAATAATGCCATGAATATGATGAATAACAAATTCACCGGCAATACCACCATACAAAGTGCACCTTCTCAGGTTAATGGCTTCAATTATATTGGCGGAAACCATTTCAATGGCGATTATACAGTAAATCATCAGGGACAAAGTGTGCTGTATAGTGGCTACGGAAGTTCCTTCAGTAACCGGATTAGCGGAAATGCCAGCTATACCAATACAGGAAGTTTTGCCCTCGATTTAGGGTATTCGTATCCGGAGATTATTGAAAAAAATCTAAGTATCAATAACAATGGAAATATGATAATCCGACAGGTGAGTTTAGCTGGTAATACCGACGGACATATAATTCAGTCGGGAAGTGGCCCCATTGAAATTCAGTATCTGACCTTATCGAAAGTCAATCCCGGAAAAGCCATTCTGGATAATAAAATTACGGTAACCAATACTATGTACTTTATTACAGGGTACCTGATGTCAACTTCAACCGCCTGGCTTGCCTTTGCCAATGGTACAACGTTTACAGGTGCAGCCGATAACAGTCATGTCATAGGATCGGTATTGAAGGCCGGATCCCAATTATTTACTTTTCCACTGGGCAATGGTATTGGTTATCATCCTTTGGGTATTACGGCACCATCATCTGCAACCGATTCATTGCTGGCCAGTATAGTATTAAAAAATCCAACGGCAGATGGTTTCAATACGGCCTCGAAAGTAGCGGCCCTGGTTCAGATTGCTCCTTATCATTACTGGCAGTTGTCCCAACTATCAGGATCCTTTAATCCAACGGTATCGCTGGGATGGAGTAATCCTTGTATGAATGCCGGTATTACTTCGGTGCCGGCTATGGCGGTGAGTCGCTGGAATGGTTCTCAATGGGCCAATCTGGGCAATAGTGCTACCACCGGAACCAATGCCTCTGGTACGGTTACACAAACCGGGACTACTACACCGGGTACGTTCGCCTTAGCCACTACCACCGCTGCGAATGCCTGGCAAATTACTTCTGTGAGTTCATCGGCTACTACCGTATGTTCGGGTTCACCGGTTACATTAACCGCAGCGGGTGCAAATACGTATTCATGGCAACCGGGAGGATTAAGCGGAATATCAGTTGTGGTCAATCCAACAGCTACTACTACCTATACGGTTACCGGTACCAGTGCCACCGGTTGTATTACCACGGCCACAAAAACAATTAATGTAAATCCGCTGCCTAATACCAATACTACAGTTACCTTAAGTGCCATCTGTGTGGGACAACAATCCACTACCCTTACCGGTACGGGTGCAGATACCTATACCTGGCAACCGGGTGGAGCTACTACCGCAGCCATTACCGTTTCGCCGGCAGCCACTACTACCTACACTGTAACCGGAACCATTACTGCAACCGGATGTACTAAAACAGCCACCCGCATCATTACAGTCAATTCCTTGCCTGCAGTGGGTACTACAGTAACGAATGCTACTATTTGTGCCGGACAAAGTACCTCCATCACCGGAACAGGAGCCACTACCTATACCTGGATGCCGGGTTCATTAAGTGGAACTACCATTAATGTCAGTCCGGCTACCACCACGACCTACACGGTTACCGGAACCAATGCCAACGGGTGCACAGCAACATCCACCCGCACGATTACAGTGAATAGCTTGCCTTCGGTAGGTACAACAGTAACCAATGCAACCCTTTGTGCAGGTCAAAGCACTTCCATCACCGGTACCGGTGCCAATACCTATGCATGGATGCCAGGCTCGCTGAGCGGAACCACCATTACTGTTACACCGGCTTCCACTACTACTTATACGGTTACCGGAACCAATACCACCACCGGATGTACCAATACTGCCACACGAATTATTACCGTCAATAGTTTGCCTACGGTGGGTACTACAGTAACAAATGCCAGTATCTGCATCGGTCAAAGTACTTCCATTACCGGAACAGGTGCCAATACCTATGCGTGGATGCCAGGCTCGCTGAGTGGAACCACCATTACTGTTACACCGGCTTCCACTACTACCTATACCGTAACCGGTACCAATACCACTACCGGCTGTACCAATACCACCACACGAACTATTACCGTAAATAGTTTACCTACGGTGGGTACTACGGTAAGCAATGCAACTATATGTGCAGGATCTTCTACCAGTATCACGGGAACCGGAGCCAGCACCTATACCTGGATGCCCGGTTCGTTAAGCGGAACTACCATCAATGTTTCTCCTGCTTCCACCACCACCTATACCGTAACGGGGACCAGTGCAGCGGGTTGTACAGGTACCGCTACCCGAACCATCACAGTGAACAACTGCAATAGCATATTAAATCTGAAGGCCTATATCGAAGGCTATTATGCCGGTGCTGGTGTAATGGCTCCGGTATTGTTTAATTCAGGGCTTACAGCCAATATTACTTTGGCCGATACCGTACAGGTACAATTACGAAACACCGCTTCACCCTTTGGTATAGCCGCCAGTATCAAAGTGGTTTTGGCCACCAATGGTACTGCAACGTGTATTTTCCCGCCACTCAACGGAAATTATTATGTGGCAGTAAAAGGAAGAAACATGGTGGAAACCTGGAGTGCCAATCCGGTAAGTATCAGCACCAGTGTAGCGGCCAATTACGATTTCACTACTGCATTAACGAAGGCCTATGGTAATAATATGGTCCAAATGTCGGCGAGCCCCTTGCGCTTTGCCTTCTTTAGTGGCGATATTATTCAGGATGAAAATGTGGACTTACTCGATCTGAGTTTGCTCGATACCGATATCAATAATTTCTTATTCGGTTATCAGGTCAGCGATTTGAATGGAGATGGAAATGTGGACTTACTCGATATGCCGGCTATTGAAACCAATGCCAATAATTTTGTTTCGTCGGCACATCCTTAGTTCTTCATTAAATTATCGGCGAACAATACAGCATAAAGGGTTCGCATGTATTTTGTGATGAATTAAACCCTGGCCTGTGGTACCGCTACAGGTAATCGGTTTACAATGCGATGCGTATATGAAACGACTATTCTTATTTATTCTCTTTGGGATCAGTTATCCATGGCGGATAATGGCACAAAGCTGTCCTGAAATCATCGGATACATTCCCAACTGGCAATGGTACGACCGGGCCCATTTAGTGAATCCCATGACGATTCAATATGCGAAGTACAGTATTCTTAATTATGCGTTCTTCAAACCCGAACTGAATGGCAGTATTTCAAGTACCGATACCTGGGCCGATGAAAATCTGTTACTGGGACAAATCAACTGGAGTACCAGTCCGGTATCGTATTATCCCAATACATCTATTGTGAGCCGGGCTCATTTGGCCGGAACCAAAGTATTACCTTCGATAGGCGGCTGGACCTTATCAGATTATTTTCCGTCTATTGCCGCATCTGTCACCAAGCGTAACCTTTTTGCCCATTCGTGTTGCGATTTAATTCGCACCTATGGCTTCGATGGTATTGATATCGATTGGGAATATCCCGGCTATACACCCCATAACGGAACCCCATCGGATAAACAAAACTATACCCTGTTTCTGCAGCAGATACGCGACTCTATTACACAACTGGGAATTGTAAACGGAAAAACCTATCTACTCACCACCTGTGTAGGTGCTTCACACGATAATATGCTGCATATCGAATGGAATGCTATTCAGAATATCGTAGATATCATTAACCTGATGAGCTACGATTTTTTTGGATCCTGGGATGCGGTAGCCAATCACAATGCGCCATTACATAACCCTGTACAGGGCGATGCTACTTTCAATGTCGATTCTGCAGTATCGTACCTCCTGAATCATTACCAGGTACCTGCATCAAAATTAGCAGCGGGTGTGGCCTTCTATGGTCGTTCGGCAAAAACCAGTACTGTGCCAGCCCTGTTTGCACCTATTACCGGAGCGGATAATATTACCTTCAGCGACGATGATGGTACTCCTTTATATTATAACATACTCAAGAAACAGAATTTATTTACTTCTTATTGGGATAGTGTTGCACAGGTTCCATATCTGTTAGGGAATGGTTCTTTACACACCTTCGTTTCTTACGATAATGCTACGAGTATAGCCTTAAAGGCTTCGTATATAAAAAATCACGGACTCAAAGGGGCTATCATCTGGGAAATCACTGGCGACTATATCGAAAGTAGTCCGGGTTCGGGTATAGTAGGAAGCACGCCTTTGATCGATACCCTTCGTTCGGTTTTCTGTACCACTACGCCTATCCTGAATATCAGTGTTACGGGGAGTGGTTCTGTTTGTCCGGGTGGCAGCATGACCCTGACAGCCACCTCAGGTTTTTCGAATTATATATGGAATACCGGCGATACTACGCAAAGCATAGTTGTGAGCAATGCAGGTACCTATTCGGTTTCGGCTGCATGGGGTTCATCTACATACAGCGATACCCAGGTGGTTTCGGTATTGCCCTGTAATTTTCCGGGAACCATGCAACACAATGCGATTACCAATACATCAGCCCAGGTGCACTGGTCGCCCGTACCTTGTGCCATTCAATATGTGATTCGGTATCGTATTCTGGGAGCAGCGAACTGGACCCTCTTGGTGCCCATCACCGATACTATGGTTGTATTGAATGGATTACAAAATAGTACCGGATATGAAGTACAGGTTCAAAGCATTTGCAATACCACAGCGGCTGTGTATTCTGTTTTCAGTACCAGTCATTTGTTTTATACCCTCAATTCAACAGCGAATCAGGCGCCGGTTGTGAGTATTGTTTCTCCCCTCAACAATGCCATATTCACGAATGGAAGTGGCATTCCGGTTTCGGTTACGGCTACCGATCCCGATGGTAATATTCAGGGTGTGAAATTACTGGTCGATAATGTGCTTTATGGCACCGATCTGACGGCTCCTTTTTCTTTTATATTGAATGGATTAGCTACAGGCAATCATACGCTTGTAGCCCGTGCAACAGACAATATGAATGATTCCAGTAACTCAACTCCGGTTACCATTGTGATTACGAATGCTTCACCATGCAGCTATCCGGTGTGGAATGCCTCCAGTATTTATAATGCAAATGATACGGTAGTGTACAATGCCATTATTTACCGTGCCAGGTGGTGGACACAAAACAATATTCCTTCGTCTAATTATGGTAATTGCTGTGTGTGGCAATATATCATGCCCTGCGGTGGATTCCCGGCTTCAACCTGTTATCTGCCATTGTACGATTCACTCATAGCCTATAATGCTAACGAAAGGGTGTACTGGAATGGGGTGGTGTATAAAGCCAAGTGGTGGACCTTGAATCAACATCCGGTATTGAATTCAGGACCTGCAGATGTTTGGATGATCGATACCACTGTTCAATGCAACTATACCCTGAATGTCAAATTTTTCCTTGAAGGTTTTTATACCGGGAGTGGTTTAATGAGTAATGTATTGTACCATCAGGGAATAGAAGGTGATCCGCTTTCCCTTCATACCGATTCGGTTCAAATAGAATTGCATAGCAGTACTTCACCCTTTGGACTTCTTTATACCAAACAAACTCTGGTAAACAGAAACGGAATGGCACAGGTACCATTCCCTCCGGCTGTTTCCGGAAATTCATACTATATCGTGCTGAAACACCGCAGTGGGGTAGAAACCTGGAGTGCGGGTCCTGTAGTTATGAATCAGGTAACGTATGATTTCACTACACAGGCTTCGAAAGCCTTTGGCGCTAATCAGGTAGCAGTGGATCCGGGTGTGTATGCACTTTACAGTGGAGATCTGAATCAGGATGAGAATATTGATTTACTGGATATCGTACAATTAGATGCCGAACTGAATAATTTTTCATCGGGGTATTTTGCCGAAGATGTAAACGGAGATGGGAATGTGGATTTACTGGATTTGCCGGTTCCGGAAGCGAACGCCATGAATTTTATTTATTCGCATCATCCCTGATGTTTATTCTTTGATAAACAATTTACTGTCGTGAAATTGGTCGCCCTGAAGTTCAAGTATATATATGCCGGGAACTATTTCAGGTGTGAATGTGGTTTCAAATGATGATTGTGCCGGAAACTGTTCAGTCAGATACTTTTTCCCAAGCAGGTCGGTAATTTGTATCGTAAAGGGTTTAGGGGTTGCCCACGAACCTGATACATGGAACGAATGTTGTACCGGGTTCGGCCATAAACTCCAATCGTGAAGTGGTTTTGATTCTTCATGTACAGCTTCCGGATCAAAGCCTTCATAATAGAATCGGGCCTGCCAGGATTCTTCCCAGGTACTGTTGCTGGTATTCCAGTTATGGAGCACCTGTAGCAGAATTTGCTGATAGCTGTTAAAGGTATGGGTGTATCGATAACTGGCAGTCCAGTTTCCTCCCATCCAATTGTAGCGCAGGGTCACAGCGGGGTGTGGGCCACCCGCATAATTGAAACTGTCCTTGTAATTATTTGTCCAGGCAGGAGCTATCCAGCTTTGATGAATAATTCCACTCAGCGCATTAGTTCCATTGTAACTGTATAATTCCCTGAAATCGTCAACCCACGCCACCCCATTCCAATTGGAACTTAAAAATTGAATGCGTTCTTGCGAGGCATTATAGAAAAAAGACCGCAGTATTGTTTTTTTCCAACTCGAAGTGGCTGTTTGGTATTCATATTCTACTGAATGGTCGGGCAGGTTACTGGTCGTATAGAACATCGAATCTTTTAACTCTGGGATCCATACACTGGATGCTGAATCCCATAATTGTTCTTCCATGCTTTCTACATAGCCTGATGGGTAATATGAGAACAGATATCGTTTGATTACCAAACCTGTTCCTAATGGAAGCTCAGTGGTATCGGTTTCAATATAAACCGATTGATTGGTATTTAACTGATACGTGTAATTATACCGGCCGGGTAGTGCAAATAAAAAATGGGATTCCTGTGTTAACCGGTGATTCGAATTGAACTGTACTCCGGTGCTGTCGTTGGGCAAATAACTCATGCTTCCTGTATTATACGCCCAGGCATAGCTGCTGTCGAAATAATCCTGTGCTGTTAGATTCAGCATGTTCGGCAACATATTATCGAACATCGAAGGCGTTATATCATATCCGTAAGCTCCTTTATAATAATAGTGAACCGAATCGGTAGGGGTATACTGTAGTGGTGATAAAGAGGTAACATACGATGAAGCCACTGCCAGTAAACGCGAATAGCCTCTGACCTTATAATTTTTTCCGGATTGGGGTTGAGGCCCAAAGAGAGAAAGCCATTTTTGTTGAGCCTGTTCGGTAGAAGAACCCTGGGGTGGGGTATTCGGCCATAGCAGAGAGGATTGACCTTTAACTTCAGCTGTCAGCCATAAAAGCAGCATGAAGCTGTATACTATTCTAGTCATCATATATTGGTTTATTCTTATTCCTCCGGATTAGTCTTTACGGAATGCTTTTACAGCCCGTTCTTTTTCACCAACCAATTCAAAATAATACAAACCTGAAGGCAGACCCTGAAGGGGAATATTGATTCGTAATTCCTTTTCACGAGCTACTTGCTGCTGCAGCACTGTTTCTCCCTGTAGGTTCACCATTCGCCATTCAGCGGATTGTGCTTCCGACCAAGGCATCTTCACGAAAAGTTGGTCATGTGCCGGATTGGGGTAAAGTAGCAGGGCAGCGGATGGATTGGAGAGAGAAGGTACACTTTGCGGATTATAACTCTCGTAATAATACAGGGTGCGCTGAAATAAGTCCCACGCACTGCTTCCGGAGTTCCATGCACTGAGCAAATCCTGGGTAACCTGATCGGAGGTATTATAGGTATAGGCATGATGCAATTCCGGTGACCAGACTGTATTCAATGCATCCCACGAATACGAAGTAGACTGAACAGGATAAGGGCCGCTTGCATAGGTAAAACTGTCTTTGTTTTCATAAAGCCAACTGGCTCCGTCCCAACTGGAATTCACCACCGATACTGTTTTACCTGCCCCATTGTAAAGAAATGCGGTATGGTAGGCATTGTCCCATGAAGTGGTCACGTCATTCCATTCGTAAAAACGAATTTGCTGAAGAGTGCCTGTGCCGTTATAGGTTAAGGTGATAGAGTCGCTGATAGTCCATACCATAAGGGTTGTATCATAAACCCATTCCTTAATCAGGATTAAGCGATTAGAGGCATCGTACAGCAAGGTATCGTGCGAATTAGGCATCCAGCTCATGGTACTTGATTTCCAGAACTGCCAGTCGTATGATTTTACTTTATTGTTGGCATTATACGTACGCAGGTATCGCTCGATGTTGGGAGATCCTACACCGGTATAATCGGTGGTGTCGTACTGAACATCAATCCGTTCCATGGCATCGTAGGTATAATTGGTATTAAAATAACCCGGGAAAGGAAAATACTTGGTGTGCTCGCGGGTGCGTTTATGATTCGTGGTAAAAAGACAACCCACGCTATCGTATAGGGAGTAACTACTCATAGACATATCATACAACCAGTTTTTACTCATGTCGAAATAGTTTTTATACGTTTCGTACAATGGCGTTTCTATCTGATAGTCACTGAATAAATCTGAAGTAGGATCGTATCCATAGCCACCGGTATAATAATACTGAGTTGAATCATAGGGTTCATAGGTAGGTGGGGCCGGGGTAACAATATTGTTCGTAGCCATGGCTACCAGACGGGAATTACCACGGTGTTTCAGGGCTTGTTGTGTATGAGCCGATGAAAGGGCAATCAGATCCTTGATTTGTTGCCTGTGCCGGGCTTCACGACTTAAAGGAACCGGTACATGCTGTTGTGCATGCATGGAAACAAAAAGCAATACAATAACAGTAGAAAGCAGGCATGTTTTCATAAAAAATATTTTGCCCAAAAGTAGGGAATCCTTCAGAATGACATTCAGGATGTATACTTAGTGTTCCAGAAAATTTCCCAGCACTTTGTCCACAATTTCATTGAAGGCGGAGAGTTCGTGGGTACTTAACACATCAAAATACGAGGGTTTCTCTTTTTCATCCTGATCTATTTCTACCAGGAGGGCTAATGCCTTTTCTGAAATCAATACATCGGCATTGCGTTTGTCCATATCGTTGGTTTGTTTGGTCACCAATCCCGATTTATGCAGGCGGTCAACCAGTCGGGAGGCATCACTCATTTTATCGAGCATACGATCACGGAGTAAACTGATATTAGCCGGTTTGGGATATTGGCCACGCAAAATCCGCAGTATATTGAATTGCTGAAGCGTCAGGTTATATTTTTTAAAGCTTTCCTGTTTATGACTGCTGACCCGGTAACTCAGATAGAGTAGCCCAACCTCGGCTTTGGTTTGTGGAGTAAGAAACGGAATATTCTGCTTAATGAGTTTTTCGAGGTTATTCAGCATGGGGCAGGTTTTATGATTTTCAATTCAAATGTAAAAAATAAGATGCTGAAATTCTAACTAAAAAGGTAGGCAATATCTTCCTTACTCAGTTGTTTCATCATCTGACCATCGTCGCTGATAATGTCCTTCACCAGCATATTTTTCTTTTCTTTCAGTAACATGATTTTTTCCTCCACGCTGTCTTTGCAGATGAAGCGGTAGGCAAAAATATTTTTTGTTTGTCCGATCCGGTGCGTGCGGTCAATGGCCTGTTGTTCCACCGCGGGATTCCACCAGGGATCCATCAGATACACATAGTCGGCCGCGGTGAGGTTTAACCCCATGCCTCCTGCTTTGAGCGAAATTAAAAACACGGCACAATCGTCGTTGGTTTGGAACTCCTGAATGGCTTTTTCCCGTTGTGCACTGGTATAGCTGCCATCGAAGTACTGGAATACGATTCCTTGTTCCTGTAATTTTTCTCTGATGAGGGAAAGCATACCCAGAAATTGCGAAAAAATAAGCACCTTATGTTTTCCGGTATTTTCTTCCAGTTCCCGTACCAGTTCATCGAGTTTGGCGCTATGATTTTCGTAAGGTTCGGTTTCATTTAAAATAGCAGGCGAATCGCAAATCTGCCGCAGTTTCATCAGTCCTTGCAAAATGGCAAACTGCGAACGTTCCATTCCGATCTCTTCGATACTACCCAAAATCCGCGAACGATACAACTCGCGGTAGGTATCGTAAATAGCGCGCTGTTCCCGACCCATTTCACAGAAAAGGGTGACCTCGGTTTTTTCCGGCAGATCTTGTGCCACCTGTTCTTTGGTACGACGGAGCAGGAAAGGATAAATCAGTTTGCGAAGATGGGTTTTGCTTTCTTCATCCTGAAATTTATCGACGGGTTTGGCAAACTGTTCCCTGAAGAATTCTTTTGTTCCCAGCATACCGGGATTTAAAAAATTCATTTGCGAGTATATATCAAAGGTATTATTCTGCATGGGGGTTCCACTCAGTGCAATCCGGTTTCTGCAGGGAATAAGCTGAGCCGCTTTGGCTACCTTGCTTCCGGGATTTTTAATAGTCTGCGATTCATCCAGTATCATGTAATCGATAGGAATGCGGCTGAACAACTGTACATCACTTCGAAGGGTACCATAGGTTGAAATCAGAATATCGTATTC
>CAYWKR010000005.1:0-16438 GCA_964458785.1 uncultured Bifidobacterium sp.
TTCATTGGAATTTATCTCCGGAAACACTCACTGAACAAACTGTTCAACTGGGTCAGGGCACAATCACCGATATGGGTGCACTGGCTGTAAATACCGGAAAATTTACCGGTCGTTCGCCAAAAGATAAGTTTACGGTAAAGGATGACTTAACAGCCGGAAGTGTTGACTGGAGTGATATTAATATCCCTATTTCACCCGAACATTTTGACCTGTTATATACCGATGTATGTCAATACCTGGCCGGTAAGGAATTATGGATGCGGGATGCCTATGCCTGTGCATCACCCAAGCATCGCTTAAATATTCTGGTGGTGAATGAATACCCCTGGGCGAATTTATTTTGTTATGATCTTTTCCTGCGTCCAACGGAAGATGAGCTAAAAACACAGCAAGCCGACTGGGTAATTATTCAGGCCCCCGGTTTTGAGGCCGATCCGGCGAAACATGGTACCCGGCAAGGTAATTTTACAGTAGTGAATTTCACCCGCCGTGTGATATTAATCGGAGGCTCGGCTTATACCGGTGAAATGAAGAAAGGTATTTTTGGTGTATTGAATTATATTCTGCCTCATCAGAAAGGAGTGCTCAGCATGCACTGTTCAGCCAATGAAGGAGTAAACGGGGATGTTGCCTTGTTTTTTGGATTAAGCGGTACTGGTAAAACCACCCTCAGTGCCGATCCGTTGCGTAAACTCATCGGTGATGATGAGCATGGCTGGGACGACGGTTCTGTTTTTAATTTCGAAGGGGGTTGCTATGCCAAATGTATCGATCTCACTGAAGAGAAGGAACCACAGATTTTTTCGGCTATTAAACCTAATGCCCTGGTAGAGAACACCAAATATGTGGAAGGAACCCATACAGTGGATTTCTCCGATTCTTCTATCACCGAAAATACCCGTGTGGCGTACCCCATTCATCATATTCAAAATGCAAAGGAGCCCAGTATTGGCGGTGATCCTAAGAATATCTTCTTCCTGACCTGTGATGCGTATGGAATTTTGCCTCCCATTTCACGATTGAATAAAGGACAGGCGATGTACAGTTTCGTAAGTGGGTATACCGCAAAGGTAGCCGGCACCGAAGTGGGGGTAACTGAACCACAGGCCACTTTCTCAGCCTGCTTTGGCCGAGCCTTCCTGCCCCTGCATCCAACAAAGTATGCCGAACTGTTAGGAAAGAAACTCGAAGAGCATCCGGATGTAAAAGTATGGCTGGTGAATACCGGTTGGAGTGGTGGTCCTTATGGCGTAGGACAACGCATGAAATTATCGTATACCCGTGCCATGATTACGGCAGCAATGAATGGCGATCTCGATCATGTGGAGTACATACCACATGCTGTATTTGGTTTTGGAATGCCGGCTTCCTGTCCGAATGTACCTTCTGAATTACTGATTCCTGAAAATACCTGGAGCGATAAAGAAGCCTATGCCCGTAAGGCGAATGAATTAGGCGCCATGTTCGTAAAGAATTTCGAGAAATATGCTTCGCAGGCGAATGAAGAAATTCTGGGTGCTGCTCCGCGTATTTTACAGAATGCCTAAGCCGGATAGAATAATACTATAAAGAGGGGCGTTATTACACGCTCCTTTTTTTTGCAAACTTCTTTTTCCCTGTAGATTTGCAGGCCAACAAAACGCAGGTATACACGTTCATGTACAGTATCAGATTTAACTTCGAAGAAAAAGGACTGCCCCCTATTCAAATCGATCATTGCGAACCCGATCAGAGTATTCTTGAAGTCGCACTTAAAAATCAAATCCGTATCCATCATAATTGCGGAGGCGTTTGTGCCTGCAGTACCTGTCACGTGTATGTGAATTGTGAAGAGCGTTTTCTGGAAGAACTTTCCGACCGTGAAGAAGATTTTATCGACCGTGCACGAAATCCTAAACTCAATTCCAGACTTTCCTGCCAGTGTATTCTTCAGGAAGGAGGTGGATTGATTGAAGTCACCGTTCCGGATCAAAGTCAGATTCACGGAGAATAAAACAAACACCCTATGGCATACGAACCACCTATTTACTGGAATGATTACGAAGACATCGCCATGAAGCTGTATGAACGCTTTGGGGATGAATTCAATGAATCGAAAATTTATCGCATCCGGTTTACCGACTTATTGGAATGGGTGCTGGAACTGGATGGCTTTTCCGGAACCCGCGAAGATTGTAATGAAGGACATCTTGAAATGATACAAAGCAGTTGGGTATACGAATGGCGTGATAATCAGCCCTGACAATCTTCTTAAAATAGATACTCTCCGGATCGATTGTGTTATCTTAGGCCTCCAAAAGCAAATTTGTACAAGGCATGGCGAATATTCTGGTAATCGACGATGAGAAAAGTATACGAAAGGCCCTTCTGGATATATTACAGGCTGAAGGTTATGATGTAGATGAAGCCGTGGATGGTAAGGAAGGATATAACCTGATAAAAGCCAGAAATTACGATTGTGTACTGAGTGATATAAAAATGCCTAAAGTAGATGGCATTGAAATGCTCGATAAACTGATTGCCGAAGGAGTAGAAACTCCGGTTATTATGATCTCTGGTCACGGCAGTACCGAAACAGCAGTAGAAGCCGTGAAGAAAGGGGCCTTCGATTATATTTCAAAACCCCCTGATTTGAACCGCTTACTCATTACTGTGCGCAATGCAGTAGATAAAGGAAGTTTAGTGAACGAAACCCGTAAGCTTCAGGCTAAAGTGAATGGGGTACAGGAAATTCTGGGCATCAGTCCGTTAATTGTTTCTATCCGTGAAACTATCGATCGTGTAGGCCCTACGGAAGCCCGTGTGTTGGTTACCGGAGAAAACGGAAGCGGAAAGGAATTGGTAGCCCGCTGGATTCATGCCAAGAGTAACCGGAAAAACAAACCCTTAATAGAGGTGAACTGTGCTGCTATTCCCACCGAGTTAATCGAGAGCGAATTGTTTGGACATGAAAAAGGGTCCTTTACATCTGCAGTAAAACAACGTATCGGAAAATTTGAACAGGCCGACGGCGGCACTTTGTTTCTGGATGAAATTGGCGATATGAGTCTGAGTGCACAGGCGAAAGTACTACGGGCTTTGCAGGAGGGAAAAATCAGCCGGGTAGGAGGGGAAAAGGAAATTGATGTGAATGTGCGTGTAATTACTGCCACCAATAAGGACTTACAGAAGGAAATTGAACAGAATCGTTTCCGAATGGATTTATTCCACCGTTTGAATGTGATCACTATTCATTTACCCTGTTTGAACGACCGCAGAGAGGATATTCCTTTGCTGAGCCGCTATTTTGCTACACAAATCTGCCATGACTACAAAATCAAAACGAAGGAAATTGATGATGCGGCAATTGAAAAATTGAAACAGCATAACTGGACGGGTAATATCCGTGAATTACGAAATGTTATTGAGCGGCTGATTATTCTTTCCGATTCAAGAATAACACGGGCCGATATCGAAAAATTTGTTCTTCCGCTTTCCAACACATAATCTCTTTTCTATGGCCTTGTATTCAATGAAGGAAGCAATTGATAAAATGCTGGAACAGAGTCACTGGAAATACCGCTATCAGGTTTCCCGTTTAAAAACCGATTGGCCGGAACTGGTAGGGGTTACTGCTGCCAGACATACCCGGGAAATTGATATTCGCAATCATACCCTTTTTATTTATACCGATGTGGCAGCATTGAAACATGAATTTAAAATCAGCAAAGACGTTCTGCGTACGAAAATCAACACACACCTTGGTGAGGCGTTTATTCAGGAGATCATTATTGCTTAAGGCATAGCCTGAATGATAGGCAAAAACGTTTCCGGCTTCAACGAAGCACCACCAATCAATCCGCCATCCACATCGGCACAGGCAAATAACTCAGCGGCATTGGCCGCGTTGCAACTTCCTCCGTACAGTATCGGTGTGTTTTGTGCAATTTCAGAGCCATACACCGAAACCAATAACGAACGTATAAAGGCATGCATAGCCTGAGCCTGTTCGGTAGAAGCAGTTTTCCCGGTACCTATTGCCCAGATAGGTTCATAGGCAATGGTTATTCCCCGGCTAAACTCTTCAGGGGAAAGATGGAATAAACTTTCCTGTAATTGTTTTTCCACCCATGCATTCTGCTGATTTGATTCACGCACCTCCAAGGGTTCGCCACAACAAAACAAAACCTGCATATGCTCACGAAGCAGGGTGTCGGTTTTTTCTTTCAGGAAGAGATTGCTTTCGCTATAGTACATTCTTCGTTCCGAGTGCCCGACAATTACGGTATCAACTCCTGTTTCCTTTAACATGGCCACCGATATTTCTCCGGTATAGGCTCCTGCGTCGGCCGGGTTGCAATTTTGAGCTCCGAGATGAAGACCCGCTTTACCGGATGCAGTAAGGATGTTTCCCAAGGCACTCAGATGAGTAAACGGAGCACAAAAAATGACCTGCTGGTGGCTGGCCAGAACGGGCAATCCTTTCTGAACTTCTTTTACCAGAGTTTCACCCTGCGCAATCGACAAATTCATCTTCCAGTTTCCTGCAACAATTTTTCTTCTCATACGGTGTTTATTTTTTAGATGTGTTTCCGGCTTTTGAATCCTCATTCATTCCTTCAATGATATCCTGTGTAATGTCCAGCGCCGGGTTGGCAAATAATATGGAGCCATCTTTAGAATAGGACAGAATATAGTCGTAGCCCATTTCATCGTTGTACTTTTCGATATAGGCATGCAGATTATCGTGAATTTCTTTATTAAATGCTTCCTGATCTTTTAAAAAACGGGCGCCCAGGGTCTGACGTTTTAATTCCAGTTCCTGTTGCCGTTGCATCAAGCGCTGTTGTGCTTCTTCGGCTTCGCTTTCAGGTAATGAACCGGCCTGAGCCCTTTTCTGAAGGGCGAGATAATCGCTTTGAATGGAGTTCGACATTTTTTCGAGTTCGGCATCGATATTTTTTTGCCTGTTCTCAAATTCAGTTTTCTTCTGTTTAAAGTAACCATAATTCGCTTCCAGTGTATCAATATCAACAAAACCAATCTTTACACCACCGCTGGCTGGTTTGCCACCTACAGGGGATGCATGAGTACTTCGGGTATTTTTTTTACCATTGAATTGAAGGATGAAAAGAACCAGTACACCGGCTAAAGCCAACACACTGCAAAGGGTGGTAAGTAAACGCATAAATCAGAATTGGCGGCAAATGTAATACCCCGGCACTAAAATGTTTAAGCCATCCTGTTAAATTGAAGCGGCCCCCAGCCAAACAATCATTTTCCCGGGTCGTATCCCTATCCAGCCATTCATTTCCATATTCAGCAGAATGCTGGCTAACTGCCCGTGACTGAATCCCGTACCCAGGGCCAGTGTATCAATCGAACTGCTTTCTGTTTGCGTTAAAAAGTGTGCTACTTTTTTTTCCTCATCGGTCATATCGGGAAAAAGGGTTGGCTGAAGATGGATTTGTTTTTGTTTCCATCCCATAGCTACAGCAATATCATCGGCTGAACCAATAAGCTGGGCTTTCATTTTCCGGATCAGGTCCAGACAACCGGCGCTCTTTTCATCCCCTATTCGTCCGGGAATGCAAAATAGTTCCCGATTGTACGAAAATGCAATATCGGCCGTAATCATAGACCCGCCTTTGATACCGGTTTCTACTATCACTGTGGCATCGGCTATACCGGCTACAATACGGTTACGCATGGGGAAATTTCCTTTCTCTGCTTTTGTGTGGCTCAGGTATTCGCTGATGAGTGCACCATGTGAACATACTTCCTGTGCCAGGGTACGATGCTGGGGTGGATATATGGTACCATGGCCATGGGCAATTACCCCCAGGGTGGGGATTTGGTGTGCGATGCTGCTTCGGTGGGCAATTGCATCAATGCCGAAGGCCATGCCCGATACAATACCGATATCGTAGCCTTTTAATTCGCTAATGAGTTGTTCAGTTATACGACGACCATACTCCGTAGCATTCCGGGTGCCGATTACCGATATCCACTTTTTTGTATTGAATGAACAAGCCCCCCGGACAAACAAAATGCCGGGAGCATCGTTACATGTTTTTAATCGTTGCGGGTATTCCGGATCCAGAATGCTTACCATTCGGATTCCCTGCTTCTTCATCAATTCCCATTCCTTTTCCAGGGACCCGAAGCGATCGAAATGGTGTATGGCCGAAGCAAGAGGCATGGGCAGGCCCAAGCGACGTTTAAGTTGTCGGGCTGTGCTTTTAAATAATGCGGCAATGGATTCTTCCTGTTCTACTATTTTCCGGAACCGGAAGGGGCCGATACCCGATACCTGGCTCAGTGCCAGCTGGCAAAATAATTCATCTTCTTTCATAGGTGATGGTAAAAATACGGTACCCTGAATAAACAAAAAACCATTGATCAGAACAGAATGAACAGGAAGCTGTACCCATGGCCGGTATGCGACCGATGAAGTGCGTGCTTTTCTTGGTAATACCATCATTATCATTATATTTACCCCTCAAACCCCAAACGGAATGAAATCGATCCACCGGCTTTGTGTATGTACTCTTGGAATTGGTATTTTTATTTTTTCATCCTGTAAACAAAAGCTGAATAATACCGATGCCTACAACCTGAATAAGGATACTATTCCTCCGGTTTTAGCTTTAACGGTGCCTGTTGAACTGGATTCGTATCTCTATGGTGAGGATATTCATATAGTGGGAACTATCACTGACCTCATGTCGCGTAATAAATTGCATGAATATCCGGGTAAGTTGAAATCGCTTTCACTTGTAGTTCAAACCATGGATATTGTAGCCGATACGGTGCTAAAAACTGTATTCAGTAAAAATGTACCGGTAGATGGTAAAAGCGGGTTGGTGATTAATGAACTGACTTCGGTATGGGGAAGCGGAGGTGTAACGAATTGCCGTTTAAAAGGGATGGCC
This sequence comes from uncultured Bifidobacterium sp., assembly GCA_964458785.1. Lineage (GTDB taxonomy): Bacteria > Bacteroidota > Bacteroidia > Chitinophagales > Chitinophagaceae > OLB11. Next base: position 6,915 of record CAYWKR010000005.1, read on the forward strand.
ATGGATTATGCCGACCGTCGCGACAGTGTGGAAATCCATTTTACGGTTCACTAATATCTTAGCGGTTTAACTCAGGATGATTTACGAACGGTTCGTTGCTCGATCCGTTTTTCATAGTGCTCGCCTTTGAAAATCCGGTGTACGAATATGCCCGGTGTATGTATCTGATCCGGATCCAATTCACCCGGTTCAACCAGTTCTTCTACTTCAGCTATCGTAATCCGGCCGGCCATGGCCATCATGGGATTGAAGTTGCGTGCAGTAGCCTTGTAAATCAGGTTTCCGTGATGATCGCCCTTCCATGCTTTTACAATGGCATAATCGCTTTCAAAGGCCTTTTCCATCAGGTATACTTTTTCTTCTCCGTACATGCTGAATCGTCTGGTTTCCTTCCCTTCGGCCACTTCGGTACCTACTCCCGCCGGGGTATAAATAACAGGCATTCCGTATCCGGTGGCCATACAGCGAGTGGCTAAGGTGCCTTGTGGAATCAGTTCTACTTCCAGTTCTCCACTCAGTAACTGACGTTCAAATTCTTCGTTTTCGCCAACATACGAAGAGATCATTTTTTTTACCTGTTTGGTTTGCAGCATGAGTCCAATACCAAAATCGTCGACTCCGGCATTGTTCGAAATACAGGTAAGATTGCGAACTCCTTTCCGCACCAGCGCAGCAATACAGTTTTCAGGTATACCGCATAAACCAAAGCCTCCCAGCATCAGGGTCATTCCGTCCTGTATGTCCTTTACTGCCTCATCGGCATGGGCCACCACTTTCGATAAACTCATATTTGAAGATTGAGCAACGAAAATAATACAATTGTTGTTTGCAGCACGATCTGGATTTATTCGCTGATCCGGACTTTCAATTCGCTGTTGAGGCTATGTATTTCAACAAATGAATTCAGTTCGCCATGACTGAAATAACCATGCCTGAACGTATCCCGGATTCCGCTTTGCAGATGATGCACCACAAATTCCCAAACCCCTTCGGTATCCCTGAGCCGGGTCCAGTTATATTCAAATACCTGTTTCTGATGGGCCGGAATTCCTGAATACACCTGCATCAGGCTGTCGGTTTTAACGGTAAGCGTAATGGCCTCTTCGTTATCGTTGTATATAGTTATTTCTGTTACCTTCTGACAAGCTCCGGCCAACATACAAATACCTATACCCAGTACGATTTTTTTCATATACTGCTTGTTTTAAAATCCCAAACTTACAATATGGGCAAGATGATGATTACCATGCCAGGCATACAGACAAATCACATCGCACAATCGAAAACTACGTTGGTATTCGGGGTGGAAATAGGTTCGCTGTAAATCTTCCTGGGTGAGTGAACGAAGTAATACCGACAGCTTACGATGCAAGGCATGTAATAAGGTAAGTGAATTGTTGAATGGTAAGGTATAATCTGCCATTTCGGCCCATACTGCTTCCGGATACGGATTTATTACGGGGTTATTGTTCGATAAGGTGAGCTTAATACGTAAGAGGGCATTCAGATGCGAATCGGCACAATGATGAATGACCTGATGAATGGTCCAGCCTCCGGGGCGATAAGGTGTTTGTAATTGTTCCTCGTTCAGGTGCTGTACGGTTCGTTCGAGCCGGTCGGGAAATTGTTCAATGTCCCGGATAAAATGATTAAGTTGTTCGGTGCTGTATTGTTCCTGATAGGGGCAAGGACCGATGGGATATCGTTGCGGATCGGCGTAGGTATCGTTCATTACGGAAAGATACTGCCTTCAGTAACAGCAGCCAACCTGAAACCATAGAAACTATCCCGTTCAGAAACCGATGAAGAAGGTAATCCTGATGAACGGTGCTATCGCCACTGAAGCTAAATACTGTTCTGCCGGTGACCCGCAAAAAAGTATCTTTGACCCGCATGAAAAAGGAACGCAGAAATATTATTTTACTGATACTGCTTTTTGTTTTGCTGTTCCTACTGGCCCATTACCTGATTTATTTTGTGATGGACTTTTCGGCCGATTAATTGACCGGGCCATTATCTACGCTGATTTCCAACTGGGCTTGTAAGGTGGTACTCAGGCTACTCAGAAAATCGAAACCGGTTAAGCTTTCGAGGGTATCTACCGAAATGCGGTAATTTCCCCAGGGTTGGGTATTCACCGATTGTACATTCGGCATGGCCACGGCAATAACCCGTGTGGAACTGGTAATGCGACTGATATCGTTGGTGCCATTGGGTAAAATCAACACTACTTTCCAGCAATGCGAAGGCACCACAACAGGGGTTCCGGAAATAGTATAGGTGATACTGCCATTGCTGCCACTTCCGCCCGAACCATAGCCACCACTATAAGTATATAATTCGTATCCATTGTTGGCCAGACTGGTGCAATACGATTCCAGATCGTTCCAGGTAATCTGATTCAGATTGGGTGCCTGAGGCAACATATTGGTCATGAGAAAAGTAGCCGCATTATTGGTGATATTATTATTTCGCTGTGAACTGGGAACCTGATGTCCGCGGTCGAAACCACTTCCGCTATACGAAGAAGCCGAGGCTTTGTAAAAGGAAGAAGGCAGTTGTGCATCCGGTGAAAAGCAATCGCATCGGGGAGTAGTTCCCAAGTCGTTGAAGTCGAGATGCCATGCCACCCAGTTTGCCTCTCCTTTTGCATTATTGTACGAAAGCTGATATTGTGGTTTTACCAGCAGGTAATGATCGGGTAGTGAAATATCGGTACTGGCATTGTCTGGATTTCCGAGTGTGAGGGCATCGTTCTCGGGAAAGAGTAGACTGGTATTTTCGGTAATATTGAAATCGTCGATATTGAGTTTGCCACCACTGAGTTTGCGAATCTGAAACCGAAGGGTACCACTGTAGAGGATGGTAAACACAGCCACCTGCAACGTACTGCTTTGTGTTGAGATGGTGCTGCCTTCTTGGGTCCAGGTATTGCCACCATCCGCCGAACGAAAAAGTGCCCAGGTGCTGGCGGCATCGCTTCCGTACCGTGCGTGCGAAATTGTAATAACCGAGGTATCGACAAATACATCAAAGTTCATGGTCAGCATACCGAGATTTTGTAAACGGGCACATTGCATTCCGTTTTTATGGTCGGAACTGCTGCTGCCTAAGAGGGCATCGTTGAATTGCCAGCTTCCGGTACTTAAGGCTACGGTAGCATTGGCATAGGTATTTTTTATTCCGGCTTCCATGGTTTCGGGAAAGAGAATATATACCGGATGCAGGGATGCAATGAAAGAAATACTATTGGATTCGGGTAAGGGAAAATCGAGCAGATCCACATTGCCATCGCCATTCAGGTCGCTGGTATTAAAACCCGAACCAAAGGTGGCTATTTCGTTTTCCAGTTCGTTTAAATCCAGCAAATCAATATTCTCATCCTGATTCAGATCGCCACTGAAAAGTGCCCATACCCCGGGTTCCACCATTTTTACATTATCCCCAAAGGTGTTGCCCGAACTGGTGGTGAAGTCGTAGCTGTTATTACCACTCTGTAATAAAACCGGAAGTGCACTCCATGTACATAATGCATTCCGGTGCCGGATCACCAGATAGAAATACCCCGACACATTTGGGAAGCTGAAATACGCATGTCCATTGGTATGTAAGGTAGCGACCTGAGTATAGACCAGCGAATACGTTTGCGGATCATGCAATTCGAGGGTAATATCATCGACCACTGTTGCAGTATTTCCCAACCCCTGATTCATGAGAACCGGAACCATGGTTTGCGATCCGGCATAGTACCCTTCGATAAACAACTTAAGATCGAGTTGCATACAGGGATAGCGATGGATCTCGGCAGAAGATGAAACCAACAAACATCCCAGCGAATCGGTATACGAATAGGTAAAGGTCGTATCGCCTCCGGTATAGGGATTGGCAATACTGAAGCTTCCTCCGGCCGGTATGCCCTGTAAAGAAATGGCTTCTCCGTTACAGGCGCTTTGTGATACAGCCTGCACTTCAGGATGGGGTAAGGATGTTACGGTATATATAGTGGTGGCCGTACACGAAAAGGCATCGGTCAGCTGAACAGTATAGGTGCCTGCACTTACAGCCGTGAAAACGGAATTGTTTTGCGGTATTGCATTATTCAGCGAATACGAAACGCTACCCTGTGTATTCAGTGGTGTAATGTTGAGGGTTGTGCTTCCACCCGGACATGGTACCGGATTACTTTGCACCTGTAAAGCTGCATTGCAGGATGAAGATGGCGTGACTGAAATTTGTAACTGCAGATCATCGATTCGCCAGTTATTGGCATTACCACTACCTACCGTGGCCTGTCCTCCCGGCACCGAAGCGTATATCCGAAATTCCTGCATGCCAGCTGAGGCTACCGGTAGTAATACAGCACTTCTGCTTTGCCAGGAAGAAGTATTGGGGACCGTCCATGATGCCAGTACATTCGAAAAATTATCGGCCGATGAACGCAAGTCAAGCAAGGTAGGTCCCGTAGTAGTGGAGCGGGTATTGAAGCTGATTTGTTGCAGTGTGGCAAAATAGGAGGCGGAAGGCTGGAAACTAAAACTAAAATACGCTGACGTGTCGGGATCGTAATCCTGATTTCGTGCTGTGATTCCGGCATTGAAGCCCGAAGAAGATCCGGGTAAGGTACAAACCGATGTAGCACTCAGATTGATACTGCTTTGTGATGTATTGGCATTGTTTCCCTGTTGTACCGCTCCTGCACTGAGATGAGCGGGTAGTGCTGAGGATGGTAAGGCTGAAGCAGTAGTTCCGGACCCAAAAGTATAAAGCACGCTTTCGGGCGGGCCATTCATTACCAATACCTGAGATACCGGAGTGGCAGGCAGATAAATTGAATTTCCTTCCTGTGTGGCCGTAATCAACACTACACCTGCAGCTATACACTGAATAGTATTGCCGTTCACGATCGCTTTAGTGGTATCGGAGGAATGAAAGACTATGGATTGTCCCGATGCGCCACCTGTTGCATTTACGGTGAATGTACTGCCAACCATTTGGACAGGAATCGATGAAAATGAAATTTGTTGTGTCAACTGGCTCACTACTATGTTTTGTGAAACGGCTACAGCATCCAGGTAATTCTGGTTACCACTTTGTTGTACTGTGATGCTGACTGTACCCGCACCGGTGATGGTGGCCATGTTCCCGTTAATATGCAGAATGGAAGTATCGGAACTTTGAAAGAGCATTGGGTTTCCTGAATTTCCTCCGGTTGCATTCAGAATAAAAGGAGCATCGGTGATAAGTTTATTCCCTGGTGAAACAAATTGAATGCTTTGAGGTGCTTTTGCTATGGTCAGGGTTTGGAAAATTGGAGTGGCAACCTGGTAATCGGCATTGCCATTCTGATGTGCCCAAATACTACAAGTGCCGGCGCCATTTAGTTGCAGTATATTTCCGAAGGGGGAAGCAATCCCGGAATCGGAGCTGCTATACCAAATGGCATTTCCTGAATTTCCGCCTGTGGCAATCAACACAAGGGGTGGGTCTTCGTATGTGGCAGGTGCAATAGCATTCCATGCAATGGATTGAACACCTTTTTGAATGGAAAATGTAATTAACGCTGTAGAGCTTCCGCCGGCATTGGTAGCCACTACTGTACTGACCTGATTCAGGTTAGCATGTACGGGAATTCCGCTGATGAGGCCGGAAATGGTATTCATGCTCAGTCCATCCGGTAAGTTGCTGGCTGAAAATGATAATGGATTATTGGTTGCGGAAATAGTTTGACTGAAAGGTACGCCCACCTGTGCGGTATAGGTGGCTGCATTTAAAACAGGGGGAGGTACGGAAGGGGTAGCATTCAACTGAATATTATCGAAACGATTATTACCCGAACTTCCGCTGGCTCCATTCAGGGTGAGGCGGAGAAAACAAACCGGTGCAAAATTCAGAGCGGTCAGCACGCCGCTTGTTTGCACGGTATAACTTCCGCTGCCACTGATCGAAAATGTGATCCATGCTTGCCAGTTAGTGGTGTCGGTACTGTATTCCCATTGTTGTGAGGTAAATCCGGTACTACTTCGCTGTGTAGCATACGATACCTGCAGGTCGCGAAAACCAGTCATACTAAATGCGAAAACCATGGATTTCCCGTTGGCACTATTATTCAGCGGACTTAGAGCAGCAGCCCCACTGGTTACATTCGAGAACCCGGTGGCTGCATTGAGGGTAGTTCCGGTGAACGCCGAAAGTTGATTATTGCTTGTACCGGTATTCCAAACAGAAGAGCCTTGTGTTCCATTTAAATACAGGGTTCCGCTGCCAACATTCGATTGTATCAGGGTGGGCGTATTGGGTGCGGCTAACAATGCCGTTCCACCGTTGCTTGTGGTTTGGAAATCCCAACCGGCAATCAGACTTTGGCCATAAACATTTCCGGTAAAAACGAAAGACAGGAAGCTAAGAAAAATCAAACGCATCGTGTGGGGCTAAAGCATGCAATTTACAGGGAAAGAAAATCAGAAATTGTTATCGGTTGGTCTCGTCTTTCTTTACAAAGCGCAGATTTCTGAGAATACCCTGGTAGCCACTTCGTTTTAAAGGCGAGTGTTTGAAAATGTGTCGGAACGATTCTTCCCCCAGGCTCATCCAGTCGCTCACCGAGAATTGCATGATTTCCTGCAGGGGTTCGAAAGCAGGTTCCTGATGGGGTTTCGAAAACCGGTTCCACGGACAAACATCCATACAACTATCACAGCCAAAAATCCAGTCGTTCCATGGAGTGCTTTGTTCCGGGATCTGATTTTTCAATTCAATAGTGAAATACGATATGCACCTCGAACCGTCAATTTCACGATGGAGTAAAATGGCTTGTGTAGGACATGCATCTATACAACGGGTACAGGTTCCACAGTAATCACCGGAAAAGGGTGGGTCATAGTCTAATTCCAGGTCAACAATCAGGGTGGCAATAAAAAAGAACGAACCCTGCTGACGGGTAATGAGATTTCCATTTTTTCCTATCCAGCCCAGACCACTTCGTAAAGCCCAGCTTCGTTCCAGTACCGGTGCTGAGTCAACAAACCCGCGGCCCTGTATGTTGCCCCATTGTTCCTGCATACGGAACAACAGTTCTTTTAGCTTTTTTCGAATCACCTCATGATAATCGGTACCATAGGCATAGCACGAAATTTTAGGCAACCGTTCATCCTGTTTTTTTTCAGGATAATAATTAAATAAAAGGGTGATCACACTTTTAGCACCATCCACGAGTAAGCGCGGATCACACCGCTGATCAAAATACCGTTCCATATACTGCATCTCTCCATGAAAACCCTTATGCAGCCATGCTTCCAGACGTGCAGCATCTTCCTCGAGTCGGGTGGCCCTTGCAATTCCACATTGAAAAAAACCTAATTCAGTGCTGGTTTTTTTTAGCCAGAGGGAAGGAGAAACCGACATGGAAACGAAGATACTTTATATAAAAATTTGAAGTTTTATTAACTACAGGGCCCCTAACTTTACGCCCCGCCGTTCGAAGGCGCTATATTACTAACAGAATGAATAAAAAAGCCCTTTTTCCGCTTCTGCTCCTCCTGGCCGGAGGTGTATTTTTTTCTTTCCAATTGATAGCCGATCAGCATCATCCGAACTATGGAGATGAAGTACTGGTAGAACCTTTTACCGTTCCCGATGGTACTACCTATTCAAAAAATCAGGCCATATTGCTAACCATCAGCAGGGTCATTGGCGATGCGCATTATTCGCCCCGCGATCTGAATGATGATTTTTCGAAGCGTGTATTCGAACGCTATCTCGAAATGAGTGATTATGGAAAGTTGTTTTTTACTGCTTCCGATATCGAAACATTTAAAACATTTGAAACCCGTATTGATGATGAAATCCGGGATGGAACCACACATTTATATGATACACTCAGCAGTCGGTTTAAAATCAGACTCGATGAAGCAGAACAGTATTACAAAGAAGCCTTGAAGGAACCGTTTCAGTTTAACGGAAATGAAGAGATTGAACTGGATGCCAAAAAAGTGAACTGGTGTGCATCCGGTGAAGAGCTGAAACAACGCTGGGCACTGAATATGAAATACCGCAGTTTACTTCGTTTTCAGGAACTGAAGGATGAGCAGAAATCCATCATGGAGAAAAAGGTTAAAGAAAAAAGCGATACCATTAAAACCGACAGTCAGCTGGAAGCAGAAGCCCGCGCGAGTGTGGGAAAAAGTATGGTCAGTTATTTTAAACGTATTCGCAAGATTGGCGATAACGATCGCTTTGCAGCCTATATGAATAGTATCTGTCATGTAATGGATCCGCATACCGATTTCTTTCCACCCAAGGACAAGCAGCGTTTTGATGAGGAAATGAGTGGCAGTTTTGTGGGAATTGGAGCACGGCTGCAAGAAAAGGACGGTACCTGCCGGGTAGAGTCTATTGTGCCGGGAAGTCCATGTGCCAAGGACGGTCGGTTAAAAAAGGAAGATGTAATTATGAAAGTGGCGCAAGGTGCCGAAGAGCCAGTGGATATTTCAGGGTGGGATCTGGACGACATCGTAAATATTATCCGCGGGCAACTGAACTCGGAAGTACGACTGACGGTGAAACATGCGGATGGAAATATGGAAGTGATTTCGATTATCCGTGGTAAGGTTGAAACAGAGGCCACCTTTGCCAAATCAGGCATTCTGAAAATTGAGAATATGAAAATCGGGTATATCGTATTGCCTGAATTTTATGCCGATTTCAATAATAAAAATGGAAGACGCTGTAAGGTGGATATGCAACGCGAAATCGAGAAATTAAAAGCCGAACATGTAAACGGAATGATTATCGATTTGCGAAACAATGGTGGCGGATCGTTGGATGATGTGGTAGAGATTGGCGGTATGTTCATCGATCAGGGACCTGTAGTACAGGTAAAATCCAAAAATGCCGCCGCGGAAGCACTGGATGACGCAACACCGGGTGTTTTATATGATGGTCCTTTAACTATACTGGTGAATCAGGCTTCGGCATCAGCTTCAGAAATTCTGGCGGCTGCCATGCAGGATTACAAACGGGGCCTTATTATTGGTAATACTTCATTTGGTAAAGGAACGGTTCAACGCATTTTCCCTCTCGAAAGTTTTTATCAGGGGGATGCTTCGCTCTTACCTTTTGGTTCCATTAAACTCACCTTACAGAAATTTTACCGGATCAATGGAGGTTCTACCCAATTGAAGGGTGTAACGCCGGATATTCATTTACCCGATCTGTATGAAAAAATGGATGCAGGTGAACGCCGCGATTCAAACTCCATGGCCTGGGATCAGATTGCAAAAGCCGATTATAAACCCCTGAAACCGGCAGTTGATTTTCAATACCTGATTGCCAATAGCAACAAACGGATCGCCGCAAACGAAACGTTCCGGAAAATTGAAGAATATGCCAGTCAGATTAAAAAGCAGTCCGACGATAATAAAAGTTCGCTGAATCTTCAGAAGTTTCAACAAGAGCGAAAGGAAGCGAAAGAATTTTCCAAAAAACTGGCGGATCTGGATTCCAATAAAAAGACATTGAATTTTGAG
>CAYWKR010000006.1:0-16174 GCA_964458785.1 uncultured Bifidobacterium sp.
TATGTGTACATTGTTAGCGAAATTGACATGAAACCCCATCGATTCGGGTGCATCGGTGCCCATCAGAATATGTCCGCCGGTAATTTCCAGTTCCGCATGCATCACCAGATTTTTATCTTCATCGGGAATAGGCGGATCATTGGGGCCTACCGGTATATCACCAAAGAAGGCAAAACCATCGTTTCCAAATTCACCACCAAAAACAGTTTTGTAAAATTCGAATGCCTCAGCCGTATTACGCTGAAAATTTAAATAGGTACTTGTTCGTGCCATAGTATTACTTGTTTATTTGTTCAGTATAGCGGCGAAACGATTCCAGTATGGCCTGCCAACCTGCCTGCTGCATCTCCGGCGGATTCATACTTTCAGGATCAAAGCGTTCTGTTACCCTTACCCCTTCTGCTTCCTCCTTCATCTGAATATGTACCTTACGGCCATCGCTCATATGATAGGCTAATACATGCATGGGCTCCACTTCATCATACACCCCTTCAAAATCGAACGAAAAACTTCCGTCTTTGGCAGCCATGGTAGTTTTAAATGCACCACCCACCCGAACATCATTTGTTGCAAAAGGTGCATGCCATTCGTCTGAAGCCTGACACCATTGGGTGATATGTTCTGGTAAGGTCCAGCATAACCACACCTGCTCCAGCGATGCTTTCACAACGGTTTCAACCGTAAGCGCCTGTATACTCATTTCCATATTATATTTTCTCAAATCTACGTGCTGCTGCGAAAGATTCAGCTTCAGTTGCAGAATTTCTGCATAGTACTGTTTCTGCCTGCTGACTATATTGTTATCTGCAAGCAGGGTGTTACTTAAAAATAGGTTGCCATTCCAAACTGTATTCCTGCTGTTTTTGAAGGAGGATTTCCTATTAAATCGTTTTGCCACTGATACAAATAATTCAGGCGCAATACGGTTTGTCCCTGGGGTCTGAAACTGATACCACCCGTTACACGAAGCAGTTCATCTCCTTTTTCACCACTACCATCCCTGAAACGGCCAATATTCCAATCAACATAATCAAAGCGGCCGGCGATACTGATTACCGAACGGTTCCAGCCAAATAACGATCCCTTCCAAAGGGGTTGAATCACATCAAAAAATCCGCCTCGCTGTCTGTTCCCAAATCCTTCGAAAAGGGTGGCGGGTGTTTGCACCTGTATGAAAGCCCATTCCGTTATCAGCGTAGTTTGTGTAGCCTGAATTTGTGTATTAAAATCCACCGCCCACACATCGCAGCGGCGTTTGAAATCTATCACCAATCCGTCTTCTACACTCCGGTTATAAACACCCCCCATATACGATATTCCTAATTCGCCCAGTTTCTGATTCCGGACCGAAAGTTTTCCAGTATATACAGGTTCACCACTACGACTGCTCACTAAACGGGCGGCCCCTTCTTTTGCATGTGGCAGATACGTTTTATTCAAATCATTATCCACGATCGATTCGTTGAGACCACCACTTAAATAAAGTTCATAGCCCAGCATCCATTGTCTGTGATAATACTTGCCGTATAACCCCAGGCCACTATTACTAAATGTGGCAGGTAATAGTTGTGTGGACGAAACCGGGCGGTCGGTGAATTCCCAGCGGGGCGCATCATGGTTCTGATTAAAACTGCCAATGGGATTTAAAATAATTCCTCCCCGTAGATTCAGCAACGGATGCAATTCCAGATCCAGTGCGGCATACTCAATACCAATTTCCATGGGTGCTCCTTCCAATTGTTCTTCCTTATCGTTTTCCAGTTCCACTTCTGTCATAAACTTAATACGACTGCTGATGGCGCTGGCCAGAAATAAACTCATCCTGCGGAACTGAAATTCATGCCCATCACTCAACCCATCGGTTCCGAGATGCTGGTAATTCCCTTCCATATAACCTCCAATAGAAACAGGCAATTTGCCGGCTTTCATAAAAGGCCGCTGATAAATGGCATCCATATTTAATAGCCCCTTTGTACTATTGGTATCCACCGGACGAAGCAGAGAGGCATTAGGTTGTGCATGTAAAAAATGACTGACACATTGTGCCACGCCCAGTATCCATAATTTTTTCATGATAAATTTATTTTTATGTAATCGCCTTCTATACGAACCGGAAATGACTTCAGCGCTTCCGTGGCGGGTAAACTGTTCGCTTCTCCTTTCATACCAAATTCGCTTCCATGCGCACCACAAACCAATTTCTCGCCAAACACCTGTAATTCGGCTCCCTGATGGGAACAACGCATCCATAATGCACTGTATTCTTCTGCACTGATGCGGTACACACAAATGGGATATTGTAAGCTTGCATGTTGAACAATAACATACCGGCGATAATTTTCTGCGTGGCCATTCAACCGAAATGCCTGCAATGGAACTACCAGATCACTGCCAGAAAATTCTCCGTTCAGGTAACGCCCTGTACTGCATGACGAGAGCATACCGGCTCCCATACAAGCCATACAGGCATGGGTGATAAACGTTCGGCGATTCATGATTAAAGAGATTCTAAAAAGCGGATCAAATTAGTTCTATCGTTTTCCGACAACGACTCATAGCGTCCGCGACTCACATTCGCTTCTCCTCCGTGCAGGCGTATGGCTTCGTCGATACTATGTGCTCTTCCATCGTGCAACAAAAATACCTGTCCGCCCTGTGCCTGTGCAGCCAGCCCCATACCCCACAATGGGGTTGTACGCCATTCCGCGGCAGTGGCACTTCCTTCGGTGTACCCATCGTTTAAGGCTGCTCCTATATCATGAACAAGTAAATCGGTATAAGGATGAAACGCTTTATTGGCTAGCGCCTGTACATTTGATGCACCGGTATGTAATGTTTCTTTATGACAAGCTTCGCAACCAATTTGAACAAAGAGTTGCTTCCCGAGCTGAATGGCTGCATCATTGCTATTTCTCGGTATAGGAGCCTGTAGTACTTTAAGGTAAAATACCACGCCATTCACACTCTGATCGCTGATATCAGGATCACCGGTGGGATGTGTTTGGGTACCTTGCTGATAGTTGAACGGATTTTGAGGAAGATAGGTGGTGGTAATACCCATATCCTGATTAAAAGCCTGTACCGTTTGCTGATGCAGATTAAAAGTGGAAGCCTTTCTTCCGAAGCGGCCTATGTACAGTCCGTTTTTTGAAATTGCACCGGCTGGCACCTGAATAAATTCAGGAACATGTACCCAGTTAGGATGTCCGCGAACCCCATCCGGGTGCGATGCATTGGCAGCTGCCATGGCTACAATATCAGCATCCGGTACCGCTTCCAGAAAACCCACTCCACTCACAATGGGTGCAATAAAACGGGAACGGGAAGCCGAGGATGGAATTTCCTCTGCGATATGCCCGGCCAGGGCCTGTGATTGCCATTGAGGAGCTCCCTGATGTAAAAACGAATTACCGGTGGAATCGGTTTGGCCGAAGCGTGTAAGCATGGTAAATGGATGGCCCCGGTTATCGCCGCTATGACAAGACACACAGCTATTGGATACAAAAAGCGGACCCAGACCGGTTTCACTGGTATATACCTCTTCGAATTCTTCGGCACCCGCCAGAAAAATACGATGTTGTTCCGTGGTGAGCCCTTCTATTGGGGCATCCATCACGGCATCGGCTTCCGGAGCCTTTGGTTCCAGTTTATGACAGGAAGCAAACAGCCCCAAAAGAATGGTAAATAAAAAATAACGGAAAGTCATGTTGCAGTTTTATCAGGCAAAAGTGAAATGAATTCGTGGTTCCTGACTTTTTAAATCAGGAAAAAAAATAACGGAATCGGGAAAAGTCTAGTTTTGAACGAACTCGCTGGGGACCATGCCCGTAAATTTCTTGAAGGCGGTGGTGAAACTGCTCTGACTCGAAAATCCGATCTGTTCGGCTACATCGGCGATTCGTTGTTCAGGATTCCGAAGCAGTGTTTTCGCTCTCAGCATACGTTGTTCGGTAACAAATTCATACATGGTATAGCCATACAGTTCCCTGAATCCTTTTTTAAGGTAACACTGGTTAATACCAATTTGGCGGGCCAGACTGGCAATGGTAGGGGGTTGCTGAATGTTACGAAGCAGAATTTCACGTGCCTGAACTATTTTATCCTTTTCCGCCTCGCGGGATAAAAACTTACAGGAATCGCAACGCATAGGCATCTGCACACTACACTTCCTGAAATTGAGCAGTAATTCCATGGCTTTGCTTTCCATAAATACTGCATACCAGATGCCCTCCTCCTGATGCTGTAGCATTTCCTGTACCAGTAATTGTGTATCGCAGCAGGCCTCCTGTTGTTCGAACAGGGAAAACGTATTCCAGATTTCGCTTGCCTGAGGCCATGCTTCCAGGTAGATTTTTGAAAAACGAACAGACAATTCCATTAAGACCTCATCAGCGGAATGGAGGATGCGCAAATGCAGACTATCGGCACTTTTCTGCAAACTGAAATCACCGGATTTCCCATCCCGGACAGGTACCATATCAACGATTAATCCTTCTCTGACCGGCAACGGCTTCATGGCGGCGAAGGTACATTCTTTTTTAAACCTGCCATTTCCTATCCGTTTGCACACGCTTTTGATATTTTACATTCGAACATGACCATCCGTTTACTTGGTTTAACCAGAAGCACCTCTTCACCTTTGTCATGCAAAACCCTTCACGATTGAAATACTAGTTACCATGGTGGAGAGTGTGCAAATTTTTAACCAACTAAACCAACAATTATGTACGCTATGAAAAACAAGGTGCAACTCATTGGGCACCTGGGAAATGTTCCCGAAATTAAAAATCTGGAAGGAGGAAAAAAAATCGCCCGTTTCAATCTGGCTACCAACGAATCATACAAAAACAGTGATGGAGTGCGGGTAGATGAAACACAATGGCATAATCTCGTGGCCTGGGGTAAGGTAGCTGAACTCAGTGAAAAGTACCTCGACAAAGGCAGTGAAGTGGCTATCGAAGGAAAACTTACCCACCGGGATTATACCGATAAGGATGGAGTTAAACGCCATTATACCGAAGTGGTGGTGAATGAAATGCTGCTGCTGGATAAAAAAGCGAAGGACTAAATCAGCCTGTGATTCTGCCGGTTGTTTGAAATACCGGCAGAATCTTTTTGAACCCATTCCTTTGCTCCTCTTCTGAACTCTCCGGGAATACACGGTATTCACCTGTTACGATACATCTTTTGCAAAACATCAGAAAGAATGCATCTTTGAACCCGGGGATTCTATTTCTCCGACACAGAGCGATTCAATGATATGGTGTATTCCGAGAACGATAACCCCGAATTTCAACTGGCATGGGAACTGGTTAATCAAACCGGCTGCTCCCTTTTTCTCAGCGGCAAGGCAGGAACCGGAAAAACCACCTTTCTTCAGAAAGTTCGGAGCGAATGTACTAAAAACCTGGTGGTACTGGCACCTACCGGCGTGGCAGCCATTCATGCAGGCGGTAGCACTATTCACTCCTTTTTTCAATTACCCCTGGCACCCTTTCTTCCCGGTGGCGGACATGGTTTTCAACTCCACGGAGATTTTTCTGATAGTCATTCCCTTTTTCGCAATATCCGGTTCAATCAAAACAAGAAAGCACTGATCGAATCACTCGAACTCATGATTATCGACGAGGTAAGTATGTTGCGAAGTGATACGCTCGATGCCATGGATTGGGTACTGCGAACATTTCGTAAAAACCCGCTTCCATTCGGAGGCGTGCAATGTGTATTTATCGGCGATCTGTATCAGCTACCCCCGGTATTGAAAGACCAGGAAAAAAACCTGCTCAGTACCCATTATCTGAGTCCGTTTTTCTTCGATGCCCATGCCCTTCGTCAGCATCCCATACAATACATCGAACTAAAGAAAATATACCGGCAAACAGACTCACAATTTGTAGAATTACTGAACAAAGTACGCCACCAGTCGCTGTCCGAAGCCGATTTTCAAACCCTGAATCAACTCTATCAGCCAGAGCATGCTGAAAAGGCCGTTGATGCAATTACACTCTGTACCCATAATTTCAGGGCCGATATCATTAATCAATCCGAACTGAAAAAACTTCAGGCTCCGTCTTTTCGATATAGTGCCGCTGTTGAAGGCGATTTTAATTCCAGACAATACCCAACGGAAGAACATCTTGAATTGAAATGCGGTGCTAAAGTAATGTTCATTAAAAACGACCCACAGAATAAGAAACGATTTTTTAATGGTAAAATCGGAACCATCACCCGTCTCGAAAATGAAAGAATTTTTGTTCAGTTCCAGGATGCTGACACCGAACTTGAAGTGGAAAAAATGAATTGGGAACAGATCCATTATCATCTGAATCCTGAAACCAGACAAATTGAAGAAAAAGTTACAGGCCGGTTTACCCAATTTCCTCTGCGCTTAGCATGGGCCATTACCATTCATAAAAGTCAGGGGCTTACGTTCGACAATGCCATTATTGATGCCGGCCAATCGTTTGCACCCGGACAAGTATATGTGGCTTTAAGTCGATGCCGAACCTTATCCGGTATTCGACTCCGTTCACAGATCCTGCCTCAGTCTCTTCATACCGAAATCAGAATACAATCCCTGCCGTTCAGGGAGCACCTAGCGGGTGAAATGCAACATTTCCTGCAGGTGGAACGGTTTAAGTACCAGCAACACCGATTCGAAAAGTTATTCCGCTTTCAGGATTTACATCAGGCTTTAAAAACAGCCCGTGAGATTGCCAACAGCACTACTTCACATGAAGCACAAACTCAGCTTCATACCCTGCAACAATCACTTCAGGATCTGACCCGGCTTCGGGAGCGGGCATTAAAAGAAACAGAACCGCTATTTGAAGGCGCCGGATGGAATATGCAACATGCTCCGTTACTAAAAAGACTGAGTGAAATGGTTACCTATTTCGTTCATGAGCTGGAGACACAAATCGGCACCGGAATAAGTCGGATGCTGGAAACAGTACCAGGTCGCCTGAAAAAACTCAGAAACCAGATGCAGGAATGTGACCTGATTTATTCCGCTTTGCTGAAGGCGCTGGAGCAAGCTGCATGGGGAACACAGCATTTGTGCAAGGGCCTTAGAATGGTAAGTCCACAAGCTGCAGAGAAAAAAAGCAAGAAAATTGAAAAGGGACGTAGTGCACGGGAAAGTTTATTGTATTTCCGGGCCGGGAAACCGGTAGAGGAAATTGCCCGAATCCGGGAAATGAAACCCAGTACCATAGAAACACATCTGGCGCAGTATGTACTCAGTGGCGAACTGGATGTGTATCACCTGATGGCTGAAGAAGATGTTGAATGGCTGGAAAACTATCTGCACGATAAAACAAAACAATCGTTGAAATCCATCCGCGAAAGTATTGGAGGACGCTATTCCTATGCCCAAATCCGTTTTGTACTGAATCATATATTGCATAAGGCAATCATTCCCACAGCATAATCATGACTCTGTGTTGAAGAAACTCTTTAGTTTGGTACAAATGACTAGTACAACTTCATTTGAACGGAAATTCTTCCCTTGACTGTTCCATTCCCATTTTCATGTTATGGTATTAGAACAATAGAGGAATCCGACGATCTGTTTCATCCCGTTCAAGCATCTATCTTCCCGGTATTCTTGCTGTAATATCCTGCGGCCTGTATATTTACGGTCATAAAAATGTATCGTGGCTAATAAACTGCTAACACAACTTGCTAAAGATTTTCAATCGAAAAAGAAAAACCTTTTTGCCTTTTTAAAAAAATTCGACACCCAAACCGTTCCCGGTATCAATCAGAAAGTGGATGAAGCCAGCGATGCCGCCTGGAGTCAGGTAGAGTGTTTGAGTTGTGCCAATTGCTGCAAAGTGATGACACCTACTTTTACCAAATCAGACTTAAAGAGAATTTCTGCTCATTTCCGGATGAGTGAAAAAGACTTTTACAACAAATGGCTGGAAACGGATAAAAAAAATGGGGATAAAGTAAATCGCATACAACCTTGTCAGTTTTTAAACCTCGAAGACAACAAATGCAGTATTTATGAAATTCGTCCGGATGACTGTGCGAAATTTCCACACTTCAAACGCAAACCATTTGCCGAATACAATCATATTCACCGGCAAAATCTGGAGTATTGTCCGGCTACCATGAAATTTATCACGCACCTGCAGGAAAAAATTGAAGCAGAGTACAACTGGTAATTGAACACCCGTTTCTGAATTCACTTCCCTGCGTTACTACTGGCTCATTTGATCTGTAGCGTTCTATCTTTAGGTTAAATTTCTTTGCCATGAAATACGTATTCCTTTTTACTCTTCTGAATTTGCTTTTTATATCTTTCTATTCTCCGGCCCAGAACACATCGCATAGAAACATAGAAGAAGGCAGTATACTGAATATATACGATGCCTTTGGTAAGGATTCAGGCCTGACGAAGGATTTTGGCTTCAGTTGCATTACCCGTTACCACGGACATACCATTTTATTTGATGCCGGAAGTAATGCCGACATTTTCAAACACAATGTTCAAGCTCTTCATCTGGATTTGAAATAGATTGATATTGTAGTGGTCTCTCATGCGCATTTCGATCACCTGAACGGATTGGATTATTTACTTCAGGTGAATCCCGGGGTAAAAATTTATTTCCCTTATGATATTTTCTGGGGCGCTCCGGTACCCTACGATGCTACCGGACAAGAGGTGGCGGTGAAAGATTCGCTTCCCGTTTATATGCAATATTTCGATGGGGGACCTACCCGCTTTAGCATTGCACAAAGCGGACGGTTCTGAAAGGCTACTATTGAATTTGTAAAAGACTCGAAAGAAATACTTCCTGGTCTTCAATTGATTTCCACTCACTCGGCTTACATGGGATATTTTTCCTGTTACCCCAATAAAAGTTTTGTATCCGGTGAATTTCATGAATCGAAAGATGATTGTAAACAAAGTGGCTTATCGGAATTATCGGTAAGCATGAACACACCCAAAGGGGAAGTAGTATTAGTAGGCTGTTCGCATACCGGCGTAGAACAAATTGTATCGGAAACAAAAAAGTATACACAGTATCCGATTGAAATGGTGTATGGCGGTTTTCATATGTTACCTTTCAACCGCGAACAAACCACAGGTTTAGCTGATCAATTGAAAAATACACTTGAAGTACATAAAGTGGCTCCGGCTCATTGTACCGGTCACCTTGCATCTAAAATCCTGAAGGACCTGTATGGCGACAATTATATATATGCCGGGTTGGGTGAAACCATTTATTATTGATCACTTCATCCATTGCCTTTCCGGCTACTACATTTAATATCCCATAGCCGATAATTGCTTTCTGGCTTTAGAGGTAGAATAAGGTAAAATCAACTGAACTATTAATTGGAGGTAATGATGAATTTGCTCTTCCGGGGATTTTAGTTTCAGGGATATCGCAGATTCTGATATCCAAAAACGAATAATCAATGCCGTTGTGGAGACTAAAAAATCCAACACCTGTGTTTCTGGCACTTTGAGATAACCATTCCGCGACAATGACAGGAAAATTTCACGGATTGCTTCATTTCGGTTCTGTTGCGTTTTTTCATACCGCATAGCTATTTTTTTGTTTTGGCCCATCAGGTGAACAAAACTCAGTAACAAACAACGGTATTGTATATGGTTTCTGAAGACCGCTTCGATCATTCCCAGCCACTGTTGCAAATCTATTTCTGCATGATTGACTACTACTTTGCTGTTCAATGTGCTCATATCAACCGAAAGCTGGTTCACCAGGTCATCCTTGGTTGGAAAGTAATAGGTGATATTACTTACCCGCATTCCCAATACGGATGCCAATTCCCGTAAGCCTACATACTCAATTCCCCGCTCATTAAACATTTCTAATGCTTTGTCTAAAATTTTTTCGCGTGTTCCCATTTTAATTTTTGGACATTGTCCAAATTTATATATATTTGACTACAATTAAAAAATAAAATCATGTCCGTTCCAAATCCAGAGCGTATTGAGAATTGTGTTGGAGAGAAAATTATCTTCACTGGCACAGAACCTACACCACAGGGAGACAGAATCTTACTGGAAGCATTTTGTAATCCGCAATCCGGACCCAGTATGCATACCCATTTGCAACAAGACGAATCGCTGACGGTACTTTCCGGAAAAATGGGCTACCGGATCGCGGGTCAGGAGACACAATACCTTCATGCCGGTGAAAGCATCCTCTTTACTAAAGGAACCCCTCATATGTTTTGGGCTGAGGGAAACGAAAAACTCCATCTTAGTGGCTGGGTTCATCCTGCACATCATTTTCATTTTTTTATTACTGCCGTATACAATGCACAGAATAAATCGGGTAAAGCACAACCCGAAGCATTTGATTCGGCATACCTGCTTACCCAGTATGCATCAGAATATGATATGCCTGATATTCCTGCATTTGTAAAAAAAGTAATTTTCCCCATCACGATGTTCATAGGTAAACTTACCGGAAAGTACAAGCATTTCAGAGAGGCACCCGAACCTTTGCCTCCCTTGTCTAAAGCTAAATAACTATCCACCTCTTCCGGAACCGTTTTCAGAAAATGTAATTGCCTGAGGTGCTTAAAAAAACTCACTATAAATCCTTCCGTTCAAACGTGCGAAGAGAAAAGAGTAGCGGAACGATTACCCATACGGCCAAAGCAAAAAAAGCCAGTGCTATTCCTGACATATTACCCATCAATAATTTAAAAACAGCACCGGTATAACCCATCAGCGCCGAACTGTCGAGACGTAATAAGATAATAATCCGCGACAAATCAATAGGGTTTAAAAAGCTTAGCCCCATCAGTGGTTTCTCCATCGGGTATTCGGCGAATTGAAAAAGCAAAAACAAAATCACCGCGTCGTACAGAATAGCAAAGTACAACCAAAGAAAAATAGCTTTTCCGATTCCCCTTGCTTTGTCTCGGGTATGCACAGCGGCCAGCATCGCAAGCGAAATAAAAATCAGGGTGAGCATCAAACCACAAAGTGTCATGAGCAAGGTAGTTACTGCACCCTGGAACAGGATCAGGGGAAGACCTACTCCTAATAAAAAAGCCAGACATAAAGAAAACGACAAGCCGGCGTACAGACTTAACCAGATGGTTCTTCTTCGCAGCGGCTGACTTAATAGCAATTCGGTAAATTCTGAACTGTTATATGTGTAAATAGTCGCAAACAAAACACTCACTAAAGGGATAATAAATAAGATCAGGTTGAGCAAACTGAGCATTCCTTTATCGGCATTGTCTTCCAGTGCAAACACACCAAAACTAACTACCCATAGCAACACCGTATACCCCAACACTATTCTGTTGCGCAGCATATCCAAAACAACGTATTTGATTAGTTTAATCATGTTGTGCGTGTAGAAGCATGAAGCGGGCTATCATTTTTGAAAGTTTTTGTTCCCCGCTTTCTTCCTTCAGTTGTTCAAGTGATTTATGAAATATCATTTGCCCTTCCTGCATAAACGAAACATGTGAAACCACTTCGTCGAGTTCGCTCAGGATATGGGACGTAATTATTATAAGCTTACCCTTCGCCTTTTCTTTCAGTATTTTTTCCTTCAGGCGTTCCGACGACAGGGGATCAAGACCCGCTGTAGGTTCGTCGAGGATGTATACGGGTGTATCGAAATAAAAAGCCAGGGCCGCACTCACCTTTTGTCGTGTACCTCCCGACAAGGTGCTCATCCGCTTTCCCAACATTCCTTCCAGCTGATAGGTATGATACAAATCTGTTTCTGAAATTTCTCCCAGTTGGCGGATATCCGTAATCATGCGAAAAACCTGACCAATAGTCATATTATCGGGGTATCGTCCGATTTGCGGCATATAACCAATTTGTGAGCGATAACGCCATTGCTTGCGGATATCCATACCATTCACATGAATACTTCCCTTGTCGGGAACTACTAATCCCAGTATACTTTTAATAAGCGTGGTTTTGCCACAACCATTGGGCCCTATTAAGGCGATGCATTCTCCGGCATGGTACTGAACGCCGATACCCTTCAGTGCCTGCAGCTTGCCAAATTTTTTTTCCAATGCTTCGATCCGTATCATAAGGCTACTGGTTTCATCAGGGGATATTCATCCCGAAGATTTTCGGGTGTTAAGGTTGGCAGAATTTTCTCCGTTTTGTCTAACAACATCACCATAATACTTCGGAATAATATCATCACCGGTGGATTTTGTTCCACAATCATCGAAAACATACTGATGGGCCGGTATGGTATATCGCCTATGTGATCGCGGTTCAAATCATACCCTTCATATTTATCCCAATAGTTTCCGTTGAAATTATTCAATACCAGGGTACCATTCGTTCCAACATCAAAAGTATTCCCAAGAAAATTATTCTTTTTCAGGTTCACATCCATACAGCTGGCCTGAATTTTTATAGCCCATCCGTTCTGTGCAAACACATTTCGTTCGATATGTACCCGGTTTGCCCCTTCCATATAAATACCACTGGTGTTTTTTCTGAAGTGGTTTCCTTCTACATAGGAATCGGAAATTTCCTTGAGCAGAATTCCAAATGCAGCATCACCCCAATTCTCATCGAAGGTGTTATTAAACATTTTTACTCCGTGTGAGAACATCACTGCCACACCGGCTCCGTTTCTCCGGAAGAGATTAGTAATATACGAATCGTTATGTGAGAACATAAAATGTAAGCCATAACGAATATTGCGCTGTGAAATATTTCGCCAAATCACTGAATTGGTTACAAATTCAAAATAAATGCCATCCCGGTGCCCTTCCACCCGGTTGCCAATGATTTGCATGCTATCGCTCTTCCAGCAATGAATTCCGTTTCCAATCCGTTGCTCTTCTTTACCATACGAGCGCAGTGTATTGTTTTTTATAATTCCGTGTTTTGCATACTGTGCATAAATTCCAAAGAAGGTATCATCGAATTGATTATCCAGTATCTGTACATAATCGGCATCTAATATCTTCACTCCTGCGGGATCCTTTAACGTTCCATATCCGGAATGCTGAATCCGAAATCCGCTGAATCGTACTGAATCGGCACTGATACTGACTATCTCCCCCTTTCCTTCTCCATCCAGTACAGGACGATCCAGACCGATTACTGTCAGTCGCTTATGAATAAGAATATTTCCCTGACGATAATGACCTTTCCCGATATACACCGTATCGCCGGGTGTTGCCTGATCTATGGCATCCTGAATCCGGGAGAACGATTGTTGCTGCCCCACATAGATACAACGGGCATGTAAAGCGGTGCCATACTTCAGGCATACCAGAATCAACACTATGGAATAACAACGAATCATTCCTTTTATTTCAGAAGTGATTCCCAGATCACTACTTGTCCGCCTAGCATTTTCTGACAGGCCGCCAGGCTATCAGCTGAAGAAAAAGCAGCATAGTTTCCACCCATAGGTGATCTTAATTCTTCAGCCTGTAAAACAGAAGCCCTTTTTAAATCAAGTAACTCATGGCTTCCACAGAAATCGTTTGCATATACTGCTTTTACATCTTCTCGTTGTAATCCCCTTTCCTGTATGTCATTCAGCAAACAATGAATCTCATCATAGGTTACTATTTTTCCTTTTTTTGTAATGGCTTCTGTGGCAAATCGCTCATCACTGATTTCCATCTTACAGTATGCACATACGTCTTTTCCTATCTGTACCGGCCGGGGCTTTACCGAACAGCCTGTCAGAAATATACCTTCGGCGAATACTGCTATCGATATTAATTTCATGAAATACGATTTCGCTTTCTTTTGGCTTCGAACACTACACATAATACTAAAAGTACCCCCGCTGTTACAAATAACCATCCACCGATATCCGGTACCGAGAAGGCTCCAAAATTGAGTAATTGTTTGAATCCGATCAGGGGAGGCTGATAGGCCATACCGGGTACTATGATGGCTGCATTCGGATCGAGGTTATGACCATAATTGTATTCCCATTTCCAGAAATCAATCATGGCAACCAACCCAAATACAATCAACGCCACAAGCAGCAGATTCATCCACTTACGTTTGGCCAGAAGAGATACCAACATGAATAAAGCGGCAAAAAAACCAATCAGGTATGGAAGAAGGGTGAATTCGATAAAGTCTTTGGTATGCATTGTTTTCATACCGATATAATGATTCAGGCCATTGATGATATCAACATCACCTCCGATCTGATTGGGATAGATCAGTAAACGCAACCCTTCCGGATACTGCGGTGCATCCAGATCGATTCTCCACATAGGCACAAAGAGTACTGCCACCAGGAGTAAACTACAAAGTACCAGCACGACCCTTGTCGGGACACTCAATTCCTTTTGTTTCATGTTGCTGAATTAAAAAAGGAAGGCAGGACAACGCCTACCTTCCTTCGTAGGGTTATTTATTTTGCGGGAGCTGTTTCGTTTGAAGCAACGGTTTTTCCCGTGCTAAAAGTCAATGGAACGGCACTGCCTGCAGGAGAAACACGAACATAGCCTTGCATTTCCTGATGTAAGGCACTGCAGAAATCGGTACAATACATAGGCGAGATGCCCACCTTATCGGGTACCCATTTCAACGTTTGAGTTTCGCCCGGCATAATCAACAACTCGGCATTGGTGGCTCCCTTGATAGCAAATCCATGAGGCACATCCCAGTCTTGCTCCAGATTGGTTACATGGAAATACACTTCATCGCCCAGTTTTATTCCTTCAATATTATCGGGCGTAAGATGCGACCGTATAGCGGTCATATACACATGAACTTTATTTCCCTCCCGTACCACCTTAGTTTCTTTTTCTCCTTTGGCAGCATAGGGATGGTTATTCTCATCGATTTTAAAAATCTTCTGCGATTTTGGTTTGATAATGTCTGCCGCACAGGCCTGTGCATAGTGAGGCTCACCAATAGTCGGGAAGTCAAGAATCATTTTCATTTTATCTCCACTGATATCATACAACTGTGCACTTTGCGACAATTCGGGTCCGGTTGGAATGTATCGGTCTTTGGTAATTTTATTGTACGCAATCAGGTATTTGGCATTGGGTGTTTTAGCATCCCCACCGGGTATACACAAGTGACCCACCGAATAATACGTTGGAGCACGGTCAACCACTTTTAATTCCTTGATATTCCATTTTACCACTTCCGATGAAACAAAGAAAGAGGTATAGGCATTTCCTTTCCCATCGAACTCGGTATGCAGTGGTCCCAGACCTGGTTTTTTCACTTCACCATATAATGCAGCTTCGTACTTAATTACGGGTACTCCATCGAAGTCGCCATCGAACGCCTTATCGGCAATGGCCTTTTGAATTTTCTCAAAGCTGAATACGGGAATTAAGGCCGCCAGTTTTCCGGAACCTACTATGTATTCACCACTTGGATCCACATCGCAACCATGGGGTGATTTCGGACAAGGAATGAAATAACAGATATCAGCCAGTTCTTTCGCATCCAGTACAGTTACTTCTGTTTTTATTTCCGAAGTGGCAGAATGCGTTTTATCACTATATACATTATGGGCATACTTTACCGATTGCTTTTTTCCTTTTCCCGCCTTCAGATATTCTTCCGCTTTCTTCCAGTTTACCGCCATGATAAAATCCTTATCGCGCTGCGATGCATTTACTTCAAGCAAGGTACTGGCCTGTTCGGTATTGTAACAGGAGAAGAAGAACCAGCCATGAGAGACGCCTTTACCGGCACGACTCAAATCGAAGTTTACACCCGGACATTGAATCTGAAATGCCAGATCCATTTTTCCATCCTCCTTAGCTACTGAAATAAAACTGAGCGTGCCTTTGAAGTTTTGCTTATACGAACTGATCGGAACATCGCCATTGGCATCATCCGGTGGCACACTAAAACGGGTACCGGCAACTACATACTCAGTATTTTCGGTAATGAACGGAGAGCTGTGATTTCCTCCGCTATTTGGTAATTCAATAATTTCGGCCGTGCGGAAGGTAGCCAAATCGATACGGGCAACACGGGGCGTATTGTTCGCATTTCCAAATACCCAGCGTCCGTCAATTTCACCACCCGTTTTCGATAACTGGGTATGGTGTAAATCATCCCAGGGCACAAAACCATGCGACGTGTTTAACATGGGTTTGGTTTCTTCGCTATAGCCCCATCCTTTTTCCGGATCTACAGAGAACACCGGAATAACGCGGAATAAGCGACCGGATGGCA
>CAYWKR010000007.1:0-14921 GCA_964458785.1 uncultured Bifidobacterium sp.
TGTATAAAGCTTCGTTTAAATCATGGAAATAACTGCCCGGTGTTTCAAAAATTTCGGATTGATAGGCGTGATAGAAATCGGAATGAAAAAAAGGCCGCTTCCATTGTATGAATTGGTTTCGTAACCGTTTTACCGGCGCCACCAAACCCGGCGAAAGTTGTCGCACCCGGTCTCCCATTGTTTTTTTGGTAATACCGTTAATGGTATTTCCCTGATGTAATTGCTGGTAGGCTGCCAGCTGCTTCCGGTATTGATCGGGATTATTTTTTTTCAGTTCGTTGAAGAAAGCCAGATAATAGGGATGATAGCCGGCCAGAATTTCATCGGCGCCCTGTCCGTCGAGCAGTACCGTGGTATTATTTTCTTTGGCTAACTTCATTACGCAGAACTGTGCATAAATACTGGCGCTACCGTAGGGTTCTTCCTGATGCCAGCTTAAACGGTCAATTTCGGCCAGCAAGCCTTCGTCGTTGGGAGTTATATAATGTGGATTAGCCCGGGTCACTGCGGTTACATAATCCATGTATTTGCGTTCATCTTTTTTATACCCCGGAAATACGGCACTGAAGGTATTTTGTTTTTGACCCGAATTTTTTTTCAGATCATCAATTACACAAACCACCAGCGAAGAATCGAGACCACCACTTAAACTGCTTCCAACGGTAACATCACTCCGCAGCCGGCGTTGAACCGAAGTATAAAAAAGTTCATTGAATTTTTCTTTGGCTTGCTGCAGACTGATTTCCTGATTTTGATACGTCCAGTTGATGTCGTAATATCACTGAATCCGGATTTCGAGTGTTTGCAGATCAATATGAATGCAGTGACTATGCGGGAGACGGGTACAACCGTCGAAAAAGGTTTCGCTCAGGTCCTTCGGATTTTCGATGTACGCATACGAAAGGTAGTTAAACAACATACGTTGATTTACCTGACGGGGGATACCGGCTGCCCAGAGGCATTTCATTTCACTTCCGAAATAAAAATGCTTGCCCTTTTCGTAGCTGTAGAAGAAGGGTTTTTCGCCAAAACGGTCGCGGGCACAAAAGGCAGTATTCTCCTGTTCATCGAAAATCACGAAGGCAAACATGCCATCGAGTAACGACAAACACTGGTCGCGATGCTGATGATACAAGGCCATCAGTACTTCGGTATCGCTTTGGGTATGGAATTGAAATCCCTGTTTCAGCAAGGTTTCCCGCAATTCGATATAATTATAAATCTCGCCGTTAAATACAATATGATAGCGGTTCATATAGTGCATGGGCTGATCGGCCTCATGACTCAGGTCAATAATACTCAGTCTTCGATGCGCCAAACCTACTTTGCCGTGCGACGAAATCCATTGTCCGTCGCCATCCGGGCCCCGGTGAGCAATGATATCGCTCATCGCTTTCAGGGTTTCGGAACGAATACTATCAGGTTGTGAACTTAGTATACCGGCAATACCACACATGCATTCTATATCAAGGCGCCAAAGGTAGTAAAAAGCACTTGCCTCAGAGATGCTTTTTAATCAGCCCGGTAATTTCTTCCGCTGCCTGTCCATTTCCATAAATACCGGGAATATACTCGCCACAGGGTTGATGCACCATTGTACGAATGTCTTCGGGCTGTTCAAATACCAAAGTATTCCAACCATGATGTAAGGTTTCGGTCCATTCGGTTTCACTACGCAGGGTAATACATTTTTTACCCAGTATGTATGCTTCCTTTTGCATACCACCGCTATCGGTAATTACCACCTCGGCATATTTCTGATACGATACACTTTCCACATAACCGCTGGGTTCGGTAAAATGAATATTCGGAAACTGGTTTTGTTCTATTCCGAATTGGGCCAGGCGATGAAGGGTTCGCGGATGAATCGGAAAAATAACCTTATGATCCAGTTCATTCAGGGTACGCAGAATCCGTTTCATCCGTTCGGGGTCGTCGGTATTATAGGGCCGGTGTATGGTAACAAAATAATAGGCTTCCGGGTACAGTCGCCGCGCCCGGGGCTCCATCATCTTCACCATATCGCACATGACATCACCACACCGGAAAATACGCGGATGGGTAATACCTTCCTTTTTCAGGTTTTCGATGGCCTGTTGGGTAGGGCAAAACAGCAACCAGGCAAATTCATCGGCTACAATACGGTTTATTTCTTCGGGCATGCTTCGGTTAAAGCTGCGCAATCCGGCTTCGATATGAATTTGTGGTATCCCCATTTTGGCGGCTACCAAAGCACCGGCCAGGGTGGAATTGGTATCGCCATATACCAGCAGGGCATCGGGTTTTTCAAGGGTGCACACCTTTTCAATTTCGGTGAGCATAATACCGGTTTGTTCGCCCTGAGGCTTGCTTCCGCCCAAATCGAAGAGGAAATCGGGTGGTGGCATTTTTAATTCGTCAAAAAATACGGCACTCATATTGGCATCGTAATGCTGTCCGGTATGCAGCGTCAGTGCCTTAACGTGTTTCTGCAGTTCCAGCTGCATCGGGGCATGTTTGATGAACTGGGGCCGGGCACCCACTATGGAAAGAATTTTCTTCATGAAACGGGAAAGGGGGTAGCCCCCCGATTTTTTACAAAGATATTCATTCCTTCCTTTTTTCTATGGGTATGAAGGCTTACCTTTGCCCGCGAATTTTAAAACAGGCATGAGATTACGCTTCTTACAACCGCTGAAAGCTATACCGGTAGCCGTTTTGCTGCTGATTTTATGTACGGGTTCCGTATGGGCACAGGAAGCTGAACCCGTGGCCGAAGCCGGTACACACGAAGCCACTGAAGCACATCAGGAAGGGAAACTGGATATTAAGGGCGAAATTTTCGGACATATCAGGGATTCGCACGACTGGCATTTTTTTACACTGGGCGAAGGACACGAAGCCACTCATGTTTCGATTCCCCTGCCTGTTATCCTGTATAATCCAACCAATGGTACCGAAGTGTTTATGTCTTCGGCCTTTCATCATGGCCATGAAGAACATGCCGGATATCGATTAAATACTGCCACGGGGAAAATTGAATCGGTAGATGGCAGTGATTTTTACGATCTGAGTCTTACCAAGAATGTGGTTTCCATGTTTATTTCCCTGCTTATTCTTTGGTTTTTGATGACCGGGGTGGCTAAGAAATATAAACGCAACGGAATCAATAAGGCGCCCACCGGATTTCAGAATGCGCTGGAACCTATTATTGGGTTCATTATGGATTCGGTGGCCAAGCCCTTTTTAGGAAAACAGGCCAATAAGTACATGCCATTGTTACTGACGCTCTTTTTCTTTATCTGGGTGAATAATTTACTGGGCTTATTACCCGGTGGAGCTAATCTGACCGGAAATATTGCCGTTACACTGGTACTGGCGCTGGTCTTTTTTGTGGTGATGCTCTTCAACTCAAACAAGTATTTCTGGGGTCATATTTTTAATCCTCCGGGTGTACCGGGTTGGGTGAAGGTGATTCTGGTACCCATCGAGATACTGAGTAACCTGCTGATTAAACCCGCGGCCCTCGCCATTCGTTTGTTCGCAAATATTTTTGCCGGACATACCATTATCCTGAGCATTATTTTGTTGATATTCATTTTTGCCGCACTGAGTAAAGTAGCCGGGGCAGCCTTTGTGTTCGTTTCGGTTCCGTTTGCCATCTTCATGTTCTTTCTCGAACTGCTGGTGGCAGCCATTCAGGCCTTTATATTCACTAACTTAACCGCAGTATTTATTGGTCAGGCTATCGAAGAGCATCATCACGATGAAGCTCATGCCGACCATCATTAATTCGTTATTAAAACCCAATATATATGTCAGTATTAACAGTCTTATTAGAAGGTACAGCATCCGCTGGTGGAGCTATTGGTGCAGGAATTGCAGCATTAGGAGCCGGTGTAGGTGTGGGTCAGATCGGTAAAGGTGCATTGGAATCCATTGCCCGTCAGCCGGAAGTGGCCGGAGAAATCCGTTCCAACATGATCCTGGCCGCAGCCCTTGTGGAAGGGGTTGCCCTCTTCGGTGTAATCGCAGGTATCCTCGCGATCGTACTGTAAGCCTTCAGAAAAAACAAAACTACACGTGGAGCACAGGGCCGAGCGTGTAGTTTTCTAAACACAAACAGTAAAAAAATTTAAATAAGGAAAAATGGATTTACTTACCCCCGGGTTTGGACTCTTCTTCTGGACCCTCATTGCTTTTCTGACCGTTTTCTTCCTGCTGAAAAAATTTGCATGGAAGCCCATCCTGAATGCACTGGATGAAAGGGAACGTACCATTGCCGACAGTATTGCCTCGGCCGATAAGGTGCGCAGCGAAATGAATAACCTGAAAAGTGAACACGAAGTGTTGCTGAATCAGGCCCGTGAAGAAAGAAGTACCATGCTTCGCGAAGCCAAGGAAACCCGTGATAAAATTGTAAACGAAGCCCGCGAAAGTGCAAAAGAAGAAGCGAATCGTATTCTGATGGAAACCCGTCAGCAAATCGAATTCCAGAAGAATGCGGCTATGGTGGATGTAAAAAACCAAATCGGAATGCTGGTGATTGAAGTCGCCGAAAAGGTGTTGCGCAAGGAAATGGCAAACAAAAGCGAGCAAAACGATTATATCCGGAAACTGGCTTCTGAAATCAAACTGAACTAAAACGCATGCAGAACCCGAAATTAGCCGCCCGTTACGCCAAATCGCTGATGGATATTGCGCTTGAGCAAAACAAGCTGGATGTTATTTATGGCGATATGCAGGGAATTCACGCCTTATGTGGCGGAAATGCCGACTTTGTTTCGCTGATGAAAAGTCCGGTAATTAAAGCCGATAAAAAGACGTCAGTTACCAAGGCCATTCTGGAAGGAAAAATCGACGGAGTGAGTTATGCCTTTCTGACTTTGATTATTCAAAAAGGAAGGGAGTACTTTTTACCCGAAATTGCAAAAGCCTTTATTGGCTTGTATAAGGAGTATAAAAAAATCAGTGAGGTGGTATTAACCACAGCACAACCCCTGGAAGAATCGATGATACAGGAACTGCAGGCTAAAATTCAATCGCAGTTTCAGGGTATGCAAATTGAACTGCAAACCTGTATCGACGAAAATCTGATTGGTGGCTTCATGCTCGAAAGCAATAACCGCCTCTTTGATGCCAGTATTCAACGTGATCTCAAAGACATTAAAAAGCAATTCTTACAAAACCTGTATATACCCGGTCTGCGCTAAACAGGCCGGTTAAATTATATTTCAAGCAAAAACTTTAAAACAATTCAAAATGGTAAGTATAAAACCCGATGAGATTTCAGCGATCCTCCGCCAGCAATTAGGGAACTTCAACTCCAGCGCCGAACTGGAAGAAGTAGGAACCGTGCTTTCGGTGGGTGATGGTATTGCCCGTATTTATGGACTGAACGGCGTTCGTTCCGGAGAACTGGTTGAGTTCGAATCGGGCGTTCGTGCCATCGCCCTGAACCTTGAAGAAGATAATGTGGGTGTGGTAATGATGGGTGAAAGTAAAGACATTAAAGAAGGGAATAAAGTACGCCGTACCGGTCGTATCGCCTCTATTAAAGTGGGCGAAGGCATGGTTGGACGTGTGATCAATACTCTGGGTGAACCTATCGACGGAAAAGGCCCGATCAGTGGTGAATTATACGAAATGCCGCTGGAACGGAAAGCACCGGGTGTGATTTTCCGTGAACCGGTAAAAGAACCCTTACAAACCGGTATTAAGGCTATCGATGCCATGATTCCGATTGGTCGCGGACAACGGGAGTTGGTAATCGGTGACCGTCAGACCGGAAAGTCGGCGATCTGTATCGATACCATCATTAATCAGAAAGAATTTTATAAAGCCGGTAAACCGGTATATTGTATTTACGTAGCCATCGGGCAGAAGGCATCTACCATTGCCCAGGTAATGAAAACCCTGCAGGACAATGGGGCGATGGAATACACCATCATTGTGGCGGCTTCTGCTGCCGATCCGGCTCCTCTGCAGTTCTATGCACCATTCGCCGGTGCGGCCATTGGTGAATTCTTCCGTGATACCGGTCGCCCTGCATTGATTGTTTACGACGATTTAAGTAAACAGGCTGTGGCCTATCGTGAGGTATCGTTATTGTTGCGTCGTCCGCCAGGAAGGGAAGCCTACCCCGGGGATGTGTTCTATCTGCATAGTCGTTTACTGGAACGCGCCGCCAAGGTGATAGCCAAAGACGATATCGCGAAAAAAATGAACGACCTTCCCGATTCAATCAAACACCTCGTAAAAGGGGGTGGATCGCTGACCGCCCTGCCCATTATCGAAACACAGGCAGGTGACGTATCAGCCTACATTCCTACCAACGTAATCTCCATCACCGACGGTCAGATCTTCCTCGAATCGAATCTCTTCAATGCCGGTATTCGTCCGGCCATTAACGTGGGTATCTCGGTAAGTCGTGTGGGAGGAAGTGCCCAGATTAAATCGATGAAAAAAGTAGCCGGTACCCTCAAACTCGATCAGGCCTTGTACCGTGAAATGGAAGCCTTCTCGAAATTTGGTGGCGATCTGGATGCGGCTACCAAATCGGTACTCGATAAAGGTGCCCGTAATGTGGAAATCCTGAAACAGGGACAATTCCAGCCTTACAGTGTGGAAAAGCAGGTAGCTATTGTATACCTCGGAACCAATGGATTGCTGAACGCTGTTCCGGTGAAAAATATCCGGGCCTTTGAAGAAACCTTCCTGTTAGAGATGGAAAATAAAATGCCTGATATGCTGAATGAACTGAAGAAAGGAAATCTTCCTGAAGATGGAATCAACAAGATGGTCGCTATGGCCCAGGCGTTGATACCGCAGTTCAGTAAATAATTCGAACAACAAAGTGGAAAGTCCTGCTAAACAGCAGGACTTTTTTATTTTTGTGAAAACAATTCAAATGAAAAAATTAATTCTATTGCTGGGTGCCAGCTTCTTCCTGCAATTACAAAGTGAAGCGCAACGAATCAAAAAATTAGAAGGCGATCCTTCTGTAATGAAAGACGAGAAAAAGGTGAACATCGTATTCAGCTACGAGAATATGAGTGTAGGAAAATTCGATAAGGAAAGTGAGTATATCGCTTCAAAGAAAGCCGACTACGATAAAAAGGAAGCAGGTCGCGGGGCAAAATGGGAAGAGAGCTGGAAAAGCGATCGTAAATCGCGCTTCGAGCCACAGTTTGTGGAGTTGTTTATGAAATACACCCCCTTTGCAGTAGGTAATTACCCCGAAGCAAAGTATACCATGCTGGTGAATACCACCCGTACCGAACCCGGTTATAATATTTATATCACCCGTAAAAATGCCGAGATTGATATGGAAGTGAAAATAATTGAAACCGCTTCGAAGAAAACAGTGGCCGAATACACTATCCGTAATGCACCGGGTCGCACCTTTGGCGGAAACGATTACGATACCGGTCAACGTATTGAAGAAGCCTATGCCGCAGCCGGAAAGCATTTTGGTAAAGAGCTGAAAGGCGATCTGAAGTAAGTAAGAATACATGTTAAGAGAACCATCCGAAGGGGTGGTTCTTTTTGTTTGAGCAGAACAGCCTGTTACAAGCAGATAGCCGGTTTAACGGGCAGAAGTATCAGACATTTGAATTTTACCGAGAGGCCTTTCACTATAGCTCTTTCTTCTGTTTTACATTTGGCACACAAATTTGAAACATGAAAAAATATTTGGTCGCAGGGTGTGCACTGTTTCTTTTGGCCTGTCAGCGAAACGAAAACAATGTGCATCTCAAAGGCACCCTGTATCATCTGCCGGTGAACGAAGTGTATCTGATTCGTTCGGGTGATGCTGAGATGATTGATACAATAAAAGTGAAGGAGGGTCAGTTCGAATATCAAACCCGTGTAAACGAACCCACGGTGTTTATGATCAATTTCGGTCCCGAACGGGCTCCCGGATTTATGATACTGGAAGAAGGTGAAACCACTTTGCGCTATGATGCCAGCTCGGGGAAAGGACTGGAAGTAAACGGCGGAGAACAGCAAAAAGAGTACGACCGTTTTCTTACTTTATGCCAGCCCTATTTTCTCCGGATGGATTCGCTGGGACAAGTTGCAGGCAGCTTCGAAAAAAATATCGATTCCATTGCCGCCCTGCACAACCGGTTTCAGCAACTGGATGCCGAACTCAAGGAAAAGCAGTTTCAATTCATTACCCGGGAAACACATGGGGTTGCCGCAGCCTTTCTGGCTTCGAATTACCTGAACGATATGGACGTAAAATCGCTTCCCAAACTCAATGCCCTGTATCATTCGCTTCACGAAAAAACCCGAAATACCTATTATGGCCGGCAATTGCAAAAAATGAAGGAATCGCTGAGTGCTCTTCAACCTGGAAAAATGGCCCCTGATTTTACACTGACCGATACCAGTGGAAAGAAGCATACGCTGAGCGACTTTCGGGGACAAACCGTTTTACTCGACTTTTGGGCCAGTTGGTGTGTACCCTGCCGGGCTGAAAATCCTAATGTACTGAAGGCCTGGAACCGGTATCATGCCAAAGGATTGAATATTGTGGCTGTTTCGCTCGACAAAAACCGGGGCGACTGGCTCGAGGCTATTCAGGAAGATGGTTTACCATGGACCCAATTATCGGATCTGGGCGGATGGAATTCGTCGGTGGTAGCATTGTATGCGCTCGAATCGATACCCTCTAATGTACTCATCGACCCGAACGGACATATTCTGGCTACCAATCTCCGGGGCGAATTGTTGCAGGAGTTTCTTCAGAAACAATTCCCTTAAAGCTTTTTCAGGGCTTTGATTTACTTTTAATTTTTATGCGTACACCTGTTCTTCTGCTACTCGCTTCGCTGCTGTTCTGTGTAAATGGAAAAGCTAAGGAATCTACATTTACCATCCGGGGTACTGTAACCGATCTCGATTCCGGAATGGTGCTTATTCGTAACCTGACCCAGCCCACCCCCGATACAGTACAAATTCGTAAGGGCGCCTTTACCTATAAAGGAACCCTCAGTGAAATTACCCCGCATGTAATTACCGACGAACGGAACCGATACCAGATTTTCTTTGCCGATCCCGGCGATCAGATCAGTATGAGTATTCGCAGAAAAGAGATGCAGCTGAATTCGATTGAAGGTTCTGCGGCGCAGGATATTTTTATGAAACTGCTTCAGCGTCAGGATCCCTGGCAACGTATGCGCGAACCCCTGCAACAACAGATGAATACCCCCGGGGCGAACCGCGACAGTTTGCAGATGCTGCTGTTTCAGATAGCACAAAAAACCAACGAAAATTTTTATGCCTTTCTTTCTGAATTTGGAAGCAGCGAAGTTTGTGCATTTCTGGTATTCAGTTCAATCAGCAACGAACGAAGTATGGATGCCCACACGGCCGACAGTATGTTTTCGAAATTAAACGGAAAGGCACTTACGTCGTTTTATGGCATAGAAGCCAAAAAGGCGATTGAAAAACTGCGTTCGGTTACCGTGGGTTATATCGCCCCCGATTTCACCCTGCCCGATAGTACAGGAACAAAAAAGTATACCCTTTCGAAAATTAAACGCAGCTATTTGCTGGTTGATTTTTGGGCCAGTTGGTGTGGTCCCTGCAAAGGTGAAATTCCCTTTATGAAAACGGCCTATGAACGCTTTCATAAAAAAGGATTCGAAATACTTTCGGTTTCACTGGATGATAAAAAAGACAATTGGCTAAATGCCCTTCGGTATTTTCAAATGCCCTGGCCACAGGTGAGTGATGTAAAGGGTTTCCGTAGTGTGGTGAACGATCTGTATCCAATTCCTTCTATTCCCAAAACCCTGCTCCTGGATCCGGAGGGTAAAATTGTTGCTACCGATTTGCGCGGACCGGCACTGGATCAGAAGCTGGAAGAATTACTGGGGAAAGAATAATCTATTCGTACTCTTTCCGTAAGGTTTTAATATCCCCGATCAGTTGTTGCACCGAACCGGGATCGGTACCATCGTAAGTGCCACGGATATGTTTTTCTTTATCTACCAGCACAAAGTATTTGGTATGAATAAAGTCGGGTAAAATTTCCTTATGGGTGGTGTCTTCCACCGCGGCCACGAGATAACTGTTTATGGCCATACTATAAAGATCGTGCCGCGTGCCGGTTAAAAAATTCCATTGTGCCGGATCAGCATCATACGAACGGGCATAGGCCTTGAGTTTGGCAGCCGAATCTATTTCGGGATTTACCGTATGAGAGAGAAAGGCAATATCGTTTTGTCCGCGAAAAGCACTATACACTTTAGCCATATTTTCGTTCAGCTTCGGGCAAATACCTTTGCAGGTGGTAAAGAAATATTCAACCACATATATTTTTCCCTGCATCTCTTTTTCGGTAAATTCTTTCCCGTCCTGATTCGTAAACCGGAAAGAGCTTACGGTATGTCCCGGATTACCATAGTATTTTAAACGCCGGGGAATACTCATCATGGTTTGATAGTAATAGGCCAGAAAGGCTGTGCCCAGTAACATGAAGAAGGTAACAAGAATGATTGCTGTTTTATGTTTTTGCATCATGGGGCGCAAAGTTAAAGGCAGGAAGGCTCCGTGCCAACCCTTATCTTTGCCGCCGTGTCTCTTCCCTATTTTTTTGAAACAGAAGGGTATGCCCTGAGTGAAGAATCGATGCATCATGCCTTGCATGTTTTGCGCATGAAAGCAGGCGATGAATGCATGATTTGCAATGGACAGGGACTATCGCACCGGATGCGGATTCTGGAAGCAACAAAAAAAAATTGTTCCTTGTCCCTGATCGAAAGTTATCAGGCTCCGGTTCCTTCCAACCGGCTGCACATAGCAGTATCCTTTACCCGAAACCCCGCACGTATTGAATGGTTTCTGGAGAAAGCCTGTGAAATGGGGGTTCAAAAAATTACACCCCTGCTTACAAAACGTTGCGAGAAGGTTCATTTTAAACGCGAACGCTATCAGAAAATTCTGGTTTCGGCTATGTTGCAATCGCAGCAGGTTTTTCTTCCTGAATTAAGCGAACCTGCCGAATTAGCTTCCTTGCTGAAACAAAGTGATGAACTGAAATTGTTGGCCCATTGCCTCAGGGAACAACCCCGGACAGCATTCGCTACGAAGGTTCAGGGTCAAAAAAATATCTTAATTCTTATTGGACCGGAAGGCGATTTCACCCCCGATGAAATAGATTTGTGCCTCCGCGAGGGAGCATGTGCTGTGGATCTGGGTTCACGGCGTTTGCGTACCGAAACGGCAGCACTCTATACCTGTGCGGTATTCAATGCATTAAATCCTGAAGTATGAAATTGAAATGGATATTCCTGGTATGTTCTTTTTTTCCGCTGGTAGGGCAGGCACAGAAAATGAAGCCGGCCTTGCTGGTGTATGGCGGTGGGGGCGACTGGTATGCGAATCCAACGGCATTAAAAAATCTGGCCCGATTCTGTAACGATCAGCTGGGTACACGTTTCGAATTGCAGGAAGCACAGGTAGA
This sequence comes from uncultured Bifidobacterium sp., assembly GCA_964458785.1. GTDB lineage: Bacteria > Bacteroidota > Bacteroidia > Chitinophagales > Chitinophagaceae > OLB11. Next base: position 11,459 of record CAYWKR010000007.1, read on the forward strand.
AGCCGGTAGCCGGGAATTGTTTAATTATCCGATTGTATTTGCAACCGGTCATGGTCGCATTATGTTTAATGAGGCAGAAGCACAGAATTTGCGCACCTATTTATGTGGGGGCGGCTTTTTACACGTGGATGATAACTATGGATTGGATAAATACATCCGGCCGGCTATGAAAAAAGTGTTTCCGGAACTCGATTTTGTGGAACTTCCTTTTTCGCATCCCATCTATCATCAGAAATTTGATTTTCCGAACGGACTACCCAAAATTCACGAACACGATAATAAAGCACCGAAAGGCTATGCTTTGGTTTGGCAGGGACGTGTGGTTTGTTTTTATTCGGTAGAGACCGACCTGAACGATGGCTGGGAAGATCCTGAAGTACACCGCGATCCGGAAGAAAAACGGCAACAAGCCTTGCGGATGGGTGCTAATATTATTCAATATGCCTTCATGAATTTATAATAGCGGGTTGAAAGCGGCTACCTTACCTTTGCCATCAAAATTAAAAAGGTGAAATATATTCTTTTTGTTCTGCTCATAGCCTCTGCTTCCTGCACCATGAATGTAAAGGAAAAACAACCGGAATACACCCCGGTGAATCTTCCGAAAGAAGAAGCCCCCAAAGCGAGTGGCTATGCCTGTCCGATGAAATGTGAAGGAGATAAAGTTTATACCGACAGTACCCGGCAGTGTCCGGTATGCGAAATGGATCTGGTACAGGTGCAGGCCGAAAACAACGAAAAAAAATAACCCCCTATGGCACGTACCATTCAATGGATTTTTACCATGTTTAGTTTTTTTTTCACTCCCAAGGCGTTGGATGCACAAATCCGTTCGGTGTACGATATTCCATTCGAATGGCTCGATGGTGGAAAAGGGTCACTGGCGCCATTCAAAGGAAAAAAAATATTAATCGTAAATACTGCCTCGAAATGTGGTTATACCCCTCAGTACGATGGCCTCGAAACCTTGTACAAAACCTATGGTTCCAAACTGGTGGTGATTGGGTTTCCGAGCAATAACTTCATGTTTCAGGAACCGGGTACCAATAAGGAGATCAGGGAGTTTTGCAGCAGTCGCTTTCAGGTAACATTTCCAATGGCTGCGAAGATCGATGTGAAAGGAAAAAAAATGCATCCGCTTTATGTATGGCTCACGCAAAAAAAATACAATCACTTCAGCGACAATAGTGTGAAATGGAATTTTCAGAAATATCTGTTGAGTGAAACAGGCGAATTGCTTCAGGTATTTCCACCCAATACCGAACCTTTAAGTCAGGACCTGGTAAAGTGGTTAAAATAATTTTCATCATTCAAGGAAAGTGAATATGACAACAAGCGGCGAATTGTCCGGTTTATATCAGAAGGCGTTGGCTTTCGAATTTCTCAGTGTGAGTGAAGGCATGTTTTTGTATGAAAATGCACCGTTGAGTGAAATCATGCATCTGGCCCATCAGCTTCGCAACATACAGGTGCCTCACGGGAAGGTTACCTGGCAAATCGACCGGAATGTGAATACCACCAATGTATGTGTGGCGAATTGCAAATTCTGTAATTTCTATCGTATCCCCGGTCACCCCGAAGCCTATATCACCGACCTTGAAACCTATAAACGAAAAATTGAAGAAACGATTCGCTGGGGTGGCGATCAGTTGTTGTTACAGGGTGGTCATCATCCTGACTTAGGATTAGACTACTATGTGAATCTGTTTAAAAGTCTGAAAGCCCTCTTCCCGGATATCCGTCTGCATGCATTGGGCCCACCCGAAGTAGCGCATATTACCCGCCTGGAAAAAAGTACCCACTTCGAGGTATTAAAGGCTTTGAAAGAGGCAGGGATGGACAGTTTACCCGGAGCCGGCGCCGAAATACTGAACGACCGAGTTCGCCGGCTGATTTCGAAAGGAAAATGCGGTGCACAGGAATGGCTCGATATTATGCGAACGGCACATCAACTGGGACTTCCCACTTCGGCCACCATGATGTTCGGTCATGTTGAAACGCTTCAGGAGCGATTCGAACACCTGGAAGCCATACGACAGGTACAAAGCGAGAAACCAGTGGATGCGCCGGGATTTCTGGCTTTTATTCCCTGGACCTTTCAGGATGTAGATACCCTGCTGGCGAAATTGAACAGGGCGCATAACCATACCGGTGCTTCCGAATATATCCGTATGCTGGCCATCAGCCGCATCATGTTACCGAATATTACGAATATTCAGGCTTCATGGCTTACGGTAGGGAAAGAGGTGGCCCAGGTTTGTTTGTATGCCGGAGCTAACGATTTTGGCAGTATCATGCTGGAAGAAAATGTAGTGAGCGCAGCCGGAGCACCCCACCGCTTCACCTATAAAGGTATACAGGATGCTATCCGGGAAGCCGGTTTCGAACCACAACTGCGTACACAACGGTATACCTTCCGCGAATTGCCGTCCTTCATTGAAGAGCAGGAAATAGCGTATTGATTTTCAGATTCAGGGCACAGGATCGTAACCATGTCCACCCCAGGGAGCACAACGGGCAATGCGTTTTACACTAAGCCAGAAGCCTTTCAGCAATCCATGTTTTTCCAGGGCTTCGCGGGCATATTGCGAACAGGTAGGCGTGTACCGACACGAGGGTCCTAACAGCGGCGATAAGGTGTACTGATATAGTTTGATCAGCAGAAACAAAAATTTCAAAATCCAGCGACGCATCCTGCAAGGTATGGAACGAAAGGATGATAAGCGACATTGCGAAGAAAGTTGGGGTATTGAAACGCCTAAAATTCAATATCTGTTACAACATTATTGGGTTTTACATTTGCCGGTATGCCAATTTCCCACCGCCTGTTTCGCAGCTTCGATGAACTGACCCGCTGGGGTGCCATTCAGGATCTGGGTCATAAACCAATTTGCCGTGGTATTGATGTGGTTGAAAAAGCAGAAACTCCGGATATAGACCATTACTATCTGGTGAGTGAGCAGCATGGTAAAGCGCAAATGCTGGCCTATTTTCAACTGCTGCATGCCGGTCCGCAACATTTTAATTTACAGGGAAAGCGGTGGCAGCAATGGGCATTGAATATGGCGTTGCGATGTGTGAAGCCGACATTACTGGTTGCCGGTAATTTGTTTCGGCATGATGTGGTTTTTATTGAATTTTTAAACGATCATCGTTCGGCTGAAGAGCACTATGCATTGTATCAGTCGGCCATAGAATTTCTGGTGAAACAAACCAATGCCAGCGGAATTTTTATTAAGGATATTCCAGCAGAACTGGGCGTGCAGTTTCGGAAAAATGCCCTGTATTTATCCATGCCCGATGATATTTCGATGGAATTGCATTTGCCTGAAGAATGGAAAACGTTCAGCGATTACGAAGCAACCCTGAAGCATAAATACCTGCAACGTTGTCGGAAAATGCGGCATGGTTTTGAACAGGTGAATGTCAGGGAACTGAATGAAACGGATGTGTTGAAGTATAG
>CAYWKR010000008.1:0-10928 GCA_964458785.1 uncultured Bifidobacterium sp.
ATTGGGCTATTCCGTTTTTTCCAACCGTGACAAGAAGAAGCAGAATTAAAAATACCATTCGCATACCATGCAATTAAATCAGTTCGTAAATAATAGCTGCTCCTTGTCCTACACCAATACACATAGTAGCCAATCCATATTTCACACCCCGCTTTTTCATTTCATGTAGCAGGGTGGTCGAAATACGTACCCCACTGCAACCTAATGGATGGCCTAATGCAATGGCTCCTCCATTCACATTTACAATTGCAGGATCCAGGTTTAGTTCACGTATACAGGCCAGACTTTGAGCAGCAAAAGCTTCATTTAATTCCACCAGTCCTATATCACTCATAGTTAATCCGGCACGCTGTAGCGCTTTTTTTGTAGCCGGTACCGGTCCAATACCCATAATCGACGGGTCAACACCGGCAATAGCCATACTTTTAACTGCCGCCATGGGTTGCAAATCAAAAGAACGAATGGCCTGGTCGGAAGCCAGCAACATCGCCGCGGCCCCATCATTCACCCCACTCGAATTGGCAGCTGTTACCGTACCATCCTTCATAAAGGCTGGTTTCAATTCAGCCAGTTTATCCAAGGGAGTTAAGCGGGGATGTTCATCGGTTTCGAACACGGTGGTTCGCCCCTTTCCCAAATCAATTTCAACAGGAATCATTTCATCGGCAAAGCGACGGGCTTCAAAGGCTTTCTGATACCGGATCTGTGATTCATAGGCAAAAGCATCCTGATCTTCACGACTGATTTTCCATTGTCGGGCTACATTTTCAGCCGTTTCGCCCATGCTGTATGGATGATACATGGCTGCCAGTTTTTTATTGATAAAACGCCATCCAATAGTGGTATCAAATATTTCCGCTTGCCGGCTAAAGGCGCTCTCACTTTTTCCCATTACAAAAGGTGCCCGACTCATACTTTCTACACCGGCGGCAATATATAAACTGCCTTCGTTGCAACGTATGGCGCGACTGGCATCCATCACCGCTTGTAACCCCGATGCACACAAGCGATTTACCGTATTGCCACCAACGGTAATAGGTAAACCGGCTAACAGGGCCGACATCCGGGCCACATCCCGATTGTCTTCACCGGCCTGATTCGCACAACCGGCAATCACATCTTCAATTTCATTTACATCAATTTGTTCGTTGCGGTGTATCAGCGCGCGAAGAGTAATGGCCAACAGGTCGTCGGGACGAACACTACTCAACGCTCCGGCATACTTTCCGATGGGCGTACGAACGGCATCTATAATATAAGCTTGGCTCATGCGAATTATTTGCTGGCAAATATACAGGTTGCAGAGCACCCATGTTCGGGAATTCACCGCATCGTTTTGGAAGCAGGGAGGAATCGGGTCAACGGATATTATTCAAACAGAAGCTTGAAAAATTCTTATTTTTTCACCAGATTTATAGTTATAAAACAGCTATGAATTTGTGGTGGGCGTTACCCTTTGGGTCGGGCTTTCCGCTCCAAACTTTTTACCCTGCGGGATAAAAAGGCTTTTCGCTTCAATCCCTAACGCAAATGAAAAATGGTGCCAGCGATTATAGAGAAATATAAAAAAGCCTTCGTGACGCTGAAACAAGGTGTAACCAAATATGGTCCGGCACCACACAAGCCAGTATTACTGCTGAGTGTACTGCAGGCTATTCTGAGTAATCAAATCAGTGATCACAGGATATATGTGACACCCGAACTGATTTTTCTGTTTAAGAGTAATTGGAATCGGATGGTGAAAACGCCACATGTGAGCACCTTCGCATTACCATTTTTTCATTTACACAAAGAGAAAAGTGCATTCTGGAAGCTGATACCTCGTCCGGGCTTTGAAGCTATTTTAAGTATGAAGGAGTCCGTTTCCAGTTTGTCAGAATTGAATAACATGATCTTCTGTGCTGTTATTCCGGACGAATTATTTTTCTTGTTAAAGGATGAAGCTTCCAATATCACGTTACAAAATTGTATTGTAGAGAGATACTTCCCGGATGTAGTAAATGGCATTCAATACCCAATCTCAACAGGGTTACATCAGCTGAGTGAAATAGTATTGAACGAAACCCCTGAAAGATACAGACAGGAGATTCAGACACTGATTAAACAAAAAGATGAAGATGAAATTTTCCTTCGGGGTAGTTTGTTCAAAAGAGAAATTCCCAGAATTTACAACAATACCTGCTGTATATCCGGTATGCGGATTGATGCAACCATCCATGTATCCATGATCGATGCATGTCATATTGTACCGTTCAGTGAGAGCTTTAATGATACAGTGACTAATGGAATAGCTTTATGTCCGAATTTGCACCGGGCATTCGACAGAGGGTTAATTGGGATAGATGACCAGTTCCGGGTTGTTCTTTCAAAAGCTTTCAGGGAAGATAAAACAAGCTATAGCATAGGCGATTTTAATAGAATTCAAATTAAATTACCTGTTGAAAAAAAATTTTATCCATCGAAGGAGAATTTGGGATGGCATAGGAAAAATGTTTTTAAATGAATTCGATTGTATTTATCGATATTGAAGTTGATCCTGGTAGCCTGAAGATACTGGACATGGGGGGTGTTAAGGACAATGGAAGTTCTTTTCACAAAAATTCTATGACTGAGTTCATTCAGTTTCTGCACGGAACACAGTTCATTTGCGGCCACAATATTTTAAATCATGATATAAAATACATTGGAAATGCGCTGAGTCATGCAGGTATAAATACGGTGAATATCATTGACACTTTGTTTCTTTCTCCCCTTCTGTTTCCAACAAGGCCTTACCATGCGTTGGTTAAAGATGACAAACTTCAATCTGAAGACACGAACAATCCTTTGAATGATTCAATCAAGGCAAGAGATTTATTCAAAGATGAAATTGCAGCATTCAAAGCAGCAGATGAAGAAATGCAGCAAATACTCTATATGCTGCTAAACGAGAAAAAAGAATTCCATTCCTTTTTTCGGTTTATTTCATATACAAGTGATGGTACCGACACTGAAAAAGTAATTCGCAAAAAATTCCAAAACGAGATTTGCCAGCATGCTGATCTTATAAAGCTAATTACCGAACACCCCATTGAACTGGCATATTGTTTATCGCTTGTACATGCCTTATACACGAATAAAAAGATTCATTCTATCACACCGCCCTGGGTATTAAAGAACTATCCTGAGGTGGAACGTATCATGTTTCTTCTACGAAATAAACCTTGTGTTGGCGGATGTGCGTATTGCAACACTGCATTAGATATACACAAAGGGTTGAAACGATTTTTCCGGTTCGATTCATACCGAACGTATGGAGGAGAACCACTACAGGAACAGGCAGTTAAAGCGGCTATTGACAATAAATCCATTCTTGCTGTTTTTCCCACGGGGGGCGGTAAATCCATTACCTTTCAGGTTCCTGCTCTTATGAGTGGCGAAAACGCCAAAGGGTTGACCGTTGTCATTTCACCGCTGCAATCTTTGATGAAGGATCAGGTCGATAATCTTGAAAAAAATGGAATTATTGATGCTGTTACCATAAATGGTTTACTCGACCCTATTGAGCGGGCAAAATCATTTGAAAGGGTCGAGGAGGGTTCTGCTTCAATCCTGTATCTCTCACCGGAATCATTGCGGTCACGAAGCATTGAACGATTGCTTTTAGGAAGGAAAATTATTCGTTTTGTTATAGATGAAGCGCATTGCTTTTCTTCGTGGGGGCAGGATTTCAGAGTGGATTATTTATATATTGGTGATTTTATCAAGTCCATGCAGGAAAAGAAAAATCTGGAAGATGGAATTCCTGTTTCCTGTTTTACTGCAACAGCCAAACAAAGAGTTATTGAAGATATACGGGATTACTTCAAGCAGAAGCTTTCTCTGGACCTGGAACTGTTTACTTCAAAGGCCTCCCGGACAAATCTTCAATACAAAGTTTTTGAAAAAGGCGATGAGGAAGAGAAATATCAAACTCTCAGAGATTTGGTAGAACAGAAAAACTGTCCAACTATAGTCTATGTTTCAAGAACACAAAAGGCATACAAGCTGGCGAAGAGATTAACCGAGGATGGCTTTAATGCAAAGCCTTATCACGGAAAGATGGAAGCAAAGGAAAAATCGGCCAGCCAAGAGGCTTTTATTTCAGGGGACATTCCAATAATGGTTGCTACTTCCGCTTTCGGAATGGGAGTGGACAAGAAGGATGTAGGGATGGTAGTTCACTATGAAATTTCAGATTCTCTTGAAAATTATATTCAGGAAGCCGGAAGAGCCGGTCGGGATGAAAATATTACAGCAGATTGTTTTGTCTTATTTAATGAAGAGGATCTGAGTAAGCATTTTATTTTGTTGAATCAGACAAAACTTTCCATTAAGGAGATACAGCAAATCTGGAAGGCTATTAAGGATATAACAAAATTCCGTTCTACCGTATCCAATTCAGCCCTGGAAATTGCACGGAAGGCAGGATGGGATGATGATGTCGTTGAAATTGAAACCAGGGTTAAAACAGCAATAGCCGCACTGGAAGATGCTGGCTACCTGAAGCGAGGCCAAAACATGCCAAGAATATTCGCCAATAGTATTCTCTCTAAAAATGCACAGGAGGCAATTGCAAAAATCAGTGGATCTGAACGATTCACGGAAAAGCAAAAGGATGAAGGTATTCGGATCATCAAAAAGCTGTTTTCCAGCAAAAACAGAAAGCAATCAACGGATTCAGAGGCTGAATCAAGAATTGATTACATCAGCGATTATTTGGGAATTGTGAAGGAAGAAGTGATAAACATTGTGAATCTTCTTCGGGAGGAAAAAATTCTGGCAGATGCAAAGGATTTAACAGCTTATATTAAGAAGGGAGAGAACAAAAATCGTTCATTGAATATAGTAGAATCATGTAGAAGAATTGAAAATTTTCTTCTTCCGCTTATTGATGAAGAAGAAAAAACATTTCATCTTAAGGAATTAAATGAAGAAGCCGAAAGAAATGGTTGTGATGATGTAACGCCAAATAAAATAAAAACACTGATAAATTTTTGGGCGATTAAGAATTGGATTAAGCGCAGAAACCTGGAGTATTCAAAAAACCATATTGTAATGCTTCGTCAGCATTCGAAGGAAGAATTGGAAGATAAATTGGAGAAACGACACCAGTTAGCAAAATTCATTGTGGAATATTTATATACTAAAAGTAGTCTGAATATAGCTGAAGATTTAGTAGAAAAGGATGAAGTGCTCGTTGAATTTTCTGTCCATGAACTGAAAGAGGAATTTGAGAAGCTACCTAAACTTTTCGAGCTTAAGATATCTATTGATGATATAGAAGATGCCCTTTTTTACCTGTCAAGAATGGATGCAATAAAAATTGAAGGAGGTTTTATGGTGGTTTATAACAGGCTTACTATTGAACGTGTTGAACAAGACAATAAGAGACGATACAGGAATGAAGATTACCAAAAATTGAACCAATTTTATGAAAACAAGGTTCAACAAATTCATATAGTCGGAGAGTATGCAAAAAAGATGATAAACGACTATAAGGATGCATTGCAGTTTGTAGAGGATTATTTCCAGTTGAATTATTCTTCATTTCTTAATAAATACTTCAAGGGAAGCAGGCAGAATGAAATTAAACGAAACCTGACACCTGCCAAATTCAGGCAATTATTCGGAGAGCTTTCGCCAACACAATTAAAGATTATAAACGACAACGCATCTAAATACATAGTAGTAGCTGCCGGGCCGGGTAGTGGAAAGACAAGAGTACTGGTTCACAAACTGGCTTCATTACTTCTAATGGAAGATGTAAAGCATGAACAGTTGCTTATGCTGACATTTTCCAGAGCCGCAGCCACTGAGTTTAAAAAGCGATTGTTAAAACTCATCGGTAATGCCGCAAATTACATTGAAATAAAAACCTTTCATTCATACTGCTTCGACTTGCTGGGTAAGGTTGGAAGTTTGGAAAAGTCAGATGCAATTTTAAAAAAGACAATTGAAAGAATCAGACGAAATGAAGTAGAAGCAAGCAGAATAACAAAAACGGTATTGGTTATTGATGAAGCGCAGGATATGGATCAGGATGAATTCAATCTTATGAATGCGTTGATAGAGCAGAATGAAGAAATGAGAGTCATCGCTGTGGGTGACGATGATCAGAATATTTATGAATTCAGAGGAGCCAGCTCAGTATATCTTGAACGATTTATTGAATTGTATAAGGCTACCAGGCACGAGTTGGTTGAGAATTATAGAAGCCTGGGAAATCTTATTGACTTTTCCAATCAATTCGTTCGAACTATTCAGCATCGATTGAAAATCACACCTATTGTTGCAAAGCATTCTGAAAATGGAAACATAAAGTTGATCCGTTATCATAGTTCAAATCTTATTACCCCGCTTGTAAGTGATTTACTCGAAAACGGACTGGTTGGAACTACCTGTGTACTCACAAAATCCAATGAAGAAGCGTTACAAATAACAGCACTGCTGTTGAAGCATGGAATGCCAGCAAAGTTAATTCAGACAAACGACGGGTTTAATTTATATAATCTTTTAGAAGTCAGATTCCTTGTAAGCCAGTTGAATTTTGCAGATGATGTTTTTATTATTTCCGATGACGTTTGGGAAATGGCTAAGCGAGAATTGGAAAAGAAGTTTTTAAAAAGCGAAAATCTGGAATTGTGCAAAAACATGATCAGCAATTTTGAAACTACTAATCCAACAAAGAAATATAAATCCGATTTAGAGGTTTTTATTAGGGAATCCAAACTGGAAGATTTTTTGAATGAAACCGGAGAAACAATTTATGTTTCTACTATACACAAAGCGAAAGGAAAAGAGTTTGACAATGTTTATTTATTGCTTGAAAATTTCAATTCGGCGACAGATGCAGCTAAACGCCTATTATATGTGGCAATGACCCGGGCTAAGAAGAATTTGACAATACATGTAAATTCCGACGTTTTTGATAAACTGAGAGTTGAAAATTTGAAATGGGTGGAAGATGGTGAAATATACTTACCACCCACCGAATTGGCAATGCACTTAACCTATAAGGATGTATGGCTGGATTATTTTACAGGTAAACAGAATTTAATTGCTAATTTAAAAGGTGGGGATACGCTGAGAATTAACGGGTATGAATGTCTGAATTCAGAGGGGCATCCGGTTCTGAAATTCTCAAAGCAATTTGTGAATAAAATAGAATGGATGAGGAGTAAGCAGTACCAGTTGAAGAGGGCCACTGTTAACTTCATAGTATTCTGGAGAAAGGAGGAAACTGATCAGGAAATACTAATTATTTTGCCCGAGGTGCATTTTGAACGAAATTCATAGTTTGAAATTTAAAATTCGGGTTCTTAAGCATTTTCTTCTTATGAATGGAATGAGGAACTGGAGAATAATTTTAACAACTCCGTATTGTTGAATGTTTCAGTTCATACCCCCACATTCCCACTCATGAATTCTTTCTGATCTGTTTAATCATTTCTTTTATTCCTTCTCGGGGGGGCGTTGCCTGTATACCAAATCGTCTTTCAAACTTCGTGCTGTCGAAAATATAATCCTGTTCAAATTGATACAACATCTCGGGAAATTCTTTCATCACAGGGATAAAAAGTCCCAACAAGCGAATCATCCAACGTGGAATCGTTTGCACTTTTGGTTCCACCTGAAGCTCTTCAGCAATTAGCTCTATCCATTGCCGGTTACTGAGTTTTTCTTTCGTGGTTGGAACATGCCAGACTTGGTTATAGGCATCAGGGGTATTTCCCAATATCGCAGTAGCCTTAGCTGCATCGGGTGTATAAGTATAGGTGTGTATACAATTGATATTCCCAAAAGCCTGTGCTTTTTTTCCCTTTATTAGATTATCTACAACCATCAAATTCAATGCACTGCTTTTATTATCCGGTCCGTAAAAATCGGCCGACCGGGCAATCAATGCTTGTAAACTTTTGTTTTCTACTTCCCGCATAATCATTTCATGCAGTTGTTGCCGGATCATTCCTTTTTTGCTCGGAGCATGAATGGTTGACTTCTCAGTCATATACGGAATAGATGACCGGTCGTACATATAAATATTGTCGAAAAACACCAGTTTCGCATGATGTTTTTTACAGGCCTGAATCACAGCATCTAAAAACGAAGGCCATGTTTTTTGCCAGGTACTGAGCTTATATTCAAATCCAATAACTACATATACCACCTCACTACCTGCAATGGCAGCATCCAGTTGCGTCAGGTTGTTTACATCCATAGGAAACAGCTCATCGCTCTCATTCACCTTTTTGGGATTTCGACTAAGCAGTCGAATTTCGTTTGTATAGTTTTTTAATTCTTTAGCCAAGGGTATTCCTATGGCACCACCGGATCCAAGTATAGTTTGCATGGTAAAAAAAGTTTAATATATGTGCAGCATGGGTTGCGGCAAATGTAAAGCATCGAGGGCAAGCCATTACAAACACAAATAGGGATAGCACCTGAATGCAACGAATACAAGTTGAGTATAACACAGGGTTCAATTCGTAAAGAACATCATGGCTTAGGATTTAGCCCTTTTTTGTTCTTTGCCCATGTAATCCGGCAATATATTTTATACCCCACATAAAGCAGGCCAATCAAATTCAGCATATTCCAAATCTGCAAAGCAACATAGTACGTTATTTGTAAGCGATTCATACTTGCAAAGCTTCCGGATACTCCTTTAGATTTATCCCAATGGTCTTCATAATCCATTTGTAAAACACCTAATACGAGATAAATAAATAAGTCAGCTCCCAATAAAGCGAGCCAATAAATAATGTCGGTTAAACGAATTCTGGTCTTATGCATGATGCCATCTTATGCAGGTTAGCAAGTTAAAATATGTGAATTGGGAATGGATAAGCATTTTATTTAGCACATTAATGCGACCCCGTAGTTTGCTTTACTTATGGCTGTAATGGGTCTGCTATATAATCATGTGCAGGTATGTATGCGCATTGGGTTTCATACAGAATTAAACCATATTTCATTCTCCTTGAGGGGGCTTATTGTTTTTCTTTTTTTATAACGTACCGGTTCAAGTTTGCATCATGTATTGCCTGGTTCGTAATAAAGAATGATAGCACCATTGGTAAACATTTTAGTCTTTGTTAGTTTCAAAAGGGTTCTGTGGTTACCAATGTTAAATAAAAGCGAACCTTTGCCAGCTATAACAGGGTGAATGCAAAGTTGGTACTCGTCAATCAAATTTAATTTCATCAATTGCAGAATTAAACTCCTGCTGCCAACAAACAGGTCTTTTCCAGGTTGTTTTTTTAATGCTGTTACCAATTCATCCAATGGTTGAGTGGCAATTGTCGCACTAGGCCAGTCTGTACTTTTAAGGGAGTGTGAAAAAACAATTTTTTGAATTTTGTCTATGGCTCTGGCAAAGCGGTCCGCAATTGGGTCGCCCGAAGGATTTGTTATCAGTGTTTGCCAGTATTGCATGAGTTGGTAGGTAGTTCTGCCATACAGTATGATGTCGGCATGGGTTAATAGCTCAGCATAGTGTTCATGGATTTCACTGTCGACGATGCCTTCTGTATGATCATACACCCCGTCAAGGGACATGTTAGTGGCGGCAATTACTTTTCTCATTCTGTGTATTCTTTTCTCTGATTATTATTTTTTTGGGCTTGAGAAGCTATATGGTCTTGTCTGCCTGTATGCTCAACCTTGCCGCTCTGATCTATTCGTGCGATGTTATACATTCAGCAGATGTACCTCATCATAAGGGAGTATTATTCGCGTGTAGCCATAATACGCTGACTCCAGCGACCCATACTGCTTTGCAACTGTACCATATACATTCCTTCTGTTTGGTTCGGTAATTCCACATCGATACGTTCAGGGGATATATTAGTTATATGCAATGGAATTTCCTGACCCAGTACATTGGTCATGCGTAAAGATAATAAAGTGGAATGGGGATACTGAATGGTAAAATGATGGCGGACGGGATTGGGGAATATCACTATAGGAGAGGGGGATACATCTTCAACGGAAAGTGGTGTTTTATAAAAGTGATGAATGTAAAGATCCGTTTCTCCCGAACGAAGATCTTCCCAGGCAAAGATGCCACCTCCTTTGCCATCACTTACATTCTTCGGACTTGTTTGTGCAAACAAAGCATTACAAATGGGTTCACCATTAGGGGTCCATAAAGCCTGACCGGCATTATTTACTCGCTGGGCTTTAATATCCCAGGGACCCGCACTGGAATCCTGCCACACAATGATCGCCCCCTTATATTCATCTTTGGAAATATTAGGATTAATCTGATCGAAATTCGAATTGCAAACCACAACACCACTGGGATTCCATTGTAAAGCACCGTTGCTGTTTAGTTTTTGGGCATATATATCATAGTTACCATTCCGCTTATCTTTCCAGGTAATAATGAGTTGATGTCCGCCATCAAACGATAACATATCCAAGGCCGATTGGTTATCGGTGGCTGTGCTTACAGCAATTCCATCGGTCACCCATTTTATATTTCCGCTGGAATCGACACGCTGCATATAGATATCGTAGTCAACCGACGAGCGTGTATCCTGCCAGGCGATATAAGCACCATTCGTTGAACTATCGGGTTCAATTTTTGCATTTGTCTGATCGCCGCCGGCTGAACAAACGGCAATACCATTTCCTCCCCATAAACGATTACCGGCGGCATCCAGTCGCTGGGCATAGATATCGTAATGGGAGCCATTGCGTAAATCCTGCCAGGTAATAATGGCACCGCCGCTTTTATCTTTTTGTACTTTATGATTGCGTTTATTTCCGCTGGCAGTACTCACAGCAATTCCACCAGGCCCCCACATTTTATTTCCCGAGCTGTCGAGTCGTTGTGCCCAGATATCCCACAAGCCGCTTTGTTTTTCAAAGACAATAATCACGCCTCCTTTTCCATCCGAAAC
>CAYWKR010000008.1:11028-14776 GCA_964458785.1 uncultured Bifidobacterium sp.
CCATCGTCCAGCATTCGCAGATCAATTTGTTTTCCAATAGAAAGACAAACCGGTGTATTGTATGCGGGATTGGGATTCCATTGGGCGAATGAATTTATGTATATCAATAACATAACACCACATAGAAAACTATTTTTCATAAAAAAGAAATGAAGATTAAATCTACATGAACAAATTGTGAACTACAAGAAGCAAATCCACTTCCTGAATGAACAATACACAGACACGAAAGGTGGTTAAACAACCGATTATACTAGCTTTAGTAAGCTATCCCTGAATAGCGTACGGGTATACAATGCATATCCGGGATATTATTTCATAGCGTCGCGATAAAGTGAGAGGGCATAAAACATTGCCTGTGGATAGCCATCCACCCGAAAGAAAAATCTTCAATAAAACGCGTAAACTGCTACAGAAAGTAATTTAAGTATGGTGGGCTTACCAGTTCCTGTCGCTGATGCTATCATATATTTTAGTATAATTCACATAGCGTTCTTCGGCCAGGAGGCCATTCCGTACGGCTTCTTTCACTGCACAACCGGGTTCGTTGAAGTGCAAACAATTATTATAGCGACACGATACGGCTACTTTCTTTATATCGGGATAATAGCCACCCAGTTCAGCCCGGGGTATATCAAAAATGCCCAGTTCCCGGATGCCAGGTGTATCAATTAATTCACCCCCGCCTTCCAGATCATGCATTTCGGCAAAGGTGGTGGTATGCATTCCTTTTCCACTCCATTCCGATACCTGTTGCGTTTTAATATCCTTCTGGGGCAGCAGGGCATTGATGAGTGTCGATTTTCCCACGCCGCTATGTCCGGTCAATACACTTTGTTTATGCTGTAACAAGTGTCGTACCTCTTCCATTCCTTCGCCACTCAGTGCCGAAATTTTTACCACTTTGTATCCTGCTTCTTCATACATCGTTTTCAAGCGGAGAAATTCCAATTCATCTTCTTCGTGAAACGAATCGGCTTTGTTAAAGAAGAGCATGGCAGGAATATGATAGGCTTCGGAACTCACCAGAAAACGGTCGATGAAACCGGTAGAGGTTCTCGGGTCACGAAGTGTACAAAGCAGAATATTCTGATCGAGATTGGCTGCAACAATATGCTTCAGTCGTTTGTTATGTGGTGAGGTTCTGACCAGATAATTTTTTCGTGCATAAATATCCTGAATCATGGCACTGCTTTCCTGTTCATCTTCCGGTTCAAGATGCACCCAGTCGCCCACGGCAATCGGATTGGTCGATGAAATTTCCTTATCGGTTTTCAGTTTGCCCCGTATCCTTCCTTTCCATTCTCTTCCCAGCAAATCGCGGCACGTATACCAGGTTCCGGTTGATTTATAAATCAGTGCTTTGAATACCATCAGGGTTTATGCAATTCGTTGTACTTATTCAACACCGCATCCAGATGGGAAATAAATCGAGATGCATCCGGATTATATCCATAGCCACCTTCTGTCAGCAAGGCTTCGTTTTCGTCGATGAAGAAATAATAAGGCTGTGTATTCGAATTGTACTTGCTTGCCTGAATATCAGAATTTTTTTGTCCCAGATTTTTAACCTTCCCACCCAGAAACTTCGATTCATACTGTTCACTTTCCGGGATAGGCACATTGGTGGCATCGCAGTAGAGTGAAACAACAATAAACGAATCCTTCATGCGCTTAAATACCTCGGGATTACTCCATACCTGTGTTTCCATTTTACGACAATTCACACAGGTAATTCCGGTGAAGTCGAGCATAATGGGTTTATGTTGCTCTTTCGATGCTTTGAGGGCATCGTGATAATCGAAGAAGGTATTCATGCCATGCTTCTTTACCACTTCGGGTTCGTAAATATGAAAATCGGAAGCATAGCGGTTTTTGTTTTCAGGTAACGAGGCGGCACCGGCACCATCTCCGCCACCACTTCCACTACTTAAAACAAAATCCTGTGTTCCCATGGGAGGAACAAAGGCACCCACACCATTTAATGGTGCACCCCACATACCGGGAAGCAGATAAAGGGCAAAAATAAATGTAGTGAGGGCAAACAGTAAACGGGTTACGGTAAGGTAAGGAAGTCCCCAATCGTTTTTAGGCATTTCACTGTCGTGCGAAAAACGAATAAAGCCAAACAAATAAAACGAAAGTGCTAAAGAAATAACTACCCAGATGGCGATAAAAATTTCGCGATCCAGTAAACGCCAGTGCAATTGCAGATCGGCATTACTTAAAAATTTAAAGGCTAGTGCCAATTCAATAAATCCGAAGACTACCTTAACCGCATTCAGCCAGCCACCTTGTTTGTTGAGTGCGGTGAGTAATTGCGGGAACATAGCAAAGAGCGTAAAAGGCAGTGCCAGTCCCAGTCCGAAACCGGTAAAACCTACCAGTGGACCGATGCGTGCTCCTTTCGAAATTTCGGAAATAAGAAAACCCAGAAAGGGTCCGGTACAGGAGAAGGAAACGATGGCCAGGGTGAGGGCCATAAAGAAGATACCACTCCAGCTATTGAGGTTAGCCTTGCTGTCGGTAAAGGTACTCCACCTGGCAGGCAAGGTAATTTCGAAGGCACCCAGAAAGGCTATTCCGAAAATGATGAAGATGATAAAGAAAAATAAATTGGTAATCCAATGCGACGAGATTTCGTACAGGATATTACCATTATTCACAAAGAAGAGTACGCCTCCCAGGAACATAAAAATCAATAACAAACTAAGGGAGTATTGTAAGGCCACGCGTATACCTGATTTCCGGTCCTTGGTACGTTTCAGAAAGAAACTCACCGTCATAGGTAACATGGCAAATACACATGGAGTGATGATGGCGAACAATCCACCACCCATCCCTTCGAGCAATAACATGATATTCGAACGCTGATCTTCGCTGCTTGTTACGGCTTTAGTACCGGAGTTTACCTGTTTCGAGGCGGTATCGCCTTTGGAGAGGGCTGAACTATCTTCCTGTGTTTCACCCACTGTATCTGATTCTGTTTCCTGGGCAACACGACTTTCAGGAACACCGGAAATTGTGAATTCAAAATCTTTGTCTTTGGGCGCCAGACACTGACTATGATCGCAGCATTGATACCGCACCGATCCGTGGAGGGTGGTATTCGCCTTCGCCTGAACTTTTTGCGAATAATGCACCTCATTCTCGTAATAATGCGTAATGCCATCGGTACCCGGAAATTCTTTGCTGATCAGGGTTCCGCGTTCTTTCATTTCACCCAGGGTGCGGATGTTTTTATTTTTCGCAAACTCAAATGAAGGTGGAAGAAGTAAGCCATCGCCACCGGGATTCAGGCTCCAGAGATGCCATTCCGGTTTCAGTTTACAGTGAAACTGCAGCTCAAAAGTGGAATCGTTTATTTTTTTTGTCTCGAAGGTCCACGTGGTGGGATCCGAAATTATTTGGGCGGTTCCTGAAACATGGAACAGAACCACGGCTATCAATACACTCAGAAATCTCTTCATATTTTCTGTTACGGTTTAACCGAGAATGGAACTTCGGCTGGAGGAAGGCACATATTTTCGTTGCAGCACTGGTAACTGATTTTTCCTTTCAGTGCACCTGACTTTTCCGTACTGATCTTCATCGTAAAGCGAATTTCGCCTTCATAATAATTCACCATACCCACGCCATCCATCATACGGGTAACCGGTTTACGTTCCGGAACCAGCGGCCCCTGATGACTCACCGGTGAATGGTCTTCAAAAATAATTTCAGTTGGAATCAATAATCCGTCACCACC
>CAYWKR010000009.1:0-14619 GCA_964458785.1 uncultured Bifidobacterium sp.
GATCAGAGTCCGTTAAATTCTACATACTGGAATAAAAGCTTTAACCTGCATTTGCAACTTCCACATTCCTTGCCAGGGTTTTAAAACGCACTCCATTTTTCTGTACCACCGTTATAGTTACATGTCCGGTTTTGCTGGTATGTATATCCTGTACCATACCCGATTTCCCCTTATGCGTTCCGGCGATCACCCGACAAAAATCGCCGTCTTTTAATTGTATAGTGTTCATGACAAACTTGTAATAAAAAAATTTAAGTACAATTTATAAACCGTTTATGCTTTTAGCAGCCAAGGCAATAATTCCTCTTATTTCATTCTGCACAAGGGTTTATTTCACTAAACTACAATAAAATACCCATGCCAGACAACAGCCTGGCATGGATGGTTGTTTTGTATATCGCTTTGTTTATTAAATCTGTTCCTGTTCGATTTTGGCCTTGATCTTCTGTTCCACTTCGGCCGCCATTTCAGGATTATCGATGAGCAATTGTTTCACTGCATCACGCCCCTGTCCTAATTTATTACTGTCGTAAGCATACCACGAACCACTCTTCTGAAGTATGCCATGCTCAACACCCAAATCAATAATTTCTCCGGCTTTGCTGATTCCCTCTCCGAAGATGATATCGAACTCGGCATTCCGGAAAGGCGGAGCCACTTTATTCTTCACCACTTTCACCCGGGCACGGTTTCCTATGGCTTCTTCCCCATCTTTAATCTGCGAAACCCGGCGGATATCCAAA
Organism: uncultured Bifidobacterium sp.; assembly: GCA_964458785.1. Taxonomy (GTDB): domain Bacteria; phylum Bacteroidota; class Bacteroidia; order Chitinophagales; family Chitinophagaceae; genus OLB11. The sequence continues at coordinate 744 of CAYWKR010000009.1, forward strand.
CGAACCGAAGCATAAAACTTCAAGGCATTCCCTCCGGTGGTGGTTTCAGGATTCCCAAACATCACACCAATTTTTTCGCGCAACTGGTTAATAAAAATGCAGCAACATCCCGTGCGGTTAATAGTCGCCGTTAGTTTACGTAAAGCCTGACTCATCAATCGGGCCTGCAATCCCATTTTGCTGTCGCCCATCTCGCCTTCCAGTTCGGCCTTGGGTACCAGTGCCGCCACCGAGTCGATCACCACTAAATCAATGGCACCGGATGAAATCAAACGATCGGCAATCTCCAGCGCCTGCTCACCGTAATCAGGTTGCGAGATCAGCAGATTGTCAATATCCACACCCAGTTTCCGGGCATAACTTGAATCGAATGCATGCTCGGCATCAATAAAAGCACAAATTCCTCCTTTCTTCTGTGCTTCGGCAATGGCATGCGTGGCAATGGTCGTTTTACCCGATGATTCCGGTCCGTAGATTTCAACAATACGACCTCTTGGGAAACCACCCACACCTAAAGCGATATCTAAACCCAGCGATCCGGTTGAAATGCTCTCCATTTCCACCACCTCCTTATCGCCCAGCTTCATTACAGAACCCTTGCCATAATCCTTATCGATTTTCTCCATCGTAAGTTTCAACGCCTTCAATTTTTCATTTTCTATTACTGCTTCTTTTGCCATAACCTTGTATTTGAACAAATGTATTGATTAATAAAATTTTATTACAGGAAGGAAATGAAATTGCGTAAATTTTGTGCAACTCATTTTCCCTATTCCGAAGCAAAGATCCGGGAGGCACTACGTAAGGAGTTTATGTGGCCGGATTTTTTTTCAGAACGACTGTAAACATACCCTGAACCGGAACGCTTCCCAAGTGAAATTGTATAATCGGGCAGATTTTTGAGTAGTCAGGGAAAATAAACTACCATCAGGAATGGTATTACCCGAATGAGCTTCAAGGGTCTCCTGCCGCTACAGGCTTTTTTTCATTCTTGCCCTTATTATCTATTTCATAAGAAACGCTTCATCTGCTCAGAAGATGATCCGCTTACCTGTATCTCCAAAGATTTCCCACCCCCTGCCAACCTTATTTGCACTTTACTTTCTTACATTAGTCCGATAAATTTCAGCATGCAAAACGAAAAATCGTCAGTTCCTACAAACTATGGTGCCCTCAGTACCCTCGTAACCGTCTTCTTCTTCTGGGGTTTTATTGCCGCCGGAAACGGAGTATTTATTCCCTTTTGTAAACATTACTTCGCCCTGGACCAATACCAAAGTCAGTTGATCGACTTCGCCTTTTATGGTGCCTATTATCTCGGTGCTTTGGGTTTGTTTATTTATACCAACCTGCAGGGCAATGATCTGGTAGCCCGCTGGGGCTATAAAAAAAGTATTGTGTATGGACTCTGTTTCTCGGCCCTCGGAGCCATTGCCATGATTCTGGCCGTAAACGGAAATACCTTTTCCGGTATGTTGATAGGATTCTTTATCGTTGCCCTTGGATTTTCGTTACAGCAAACTGCTGCCAATCCCTTTGCCCTTTCCCTTGGTGATCCTGCTACCGGAAGTAACCGTATTAATCTGGGCGGTAGTATCAATTCCTTCGGAACATTTATTGGCCCAATTGTAGTGGCCCTGGCCCTGTTTGGCGTAACCAAAGCCAGCGACGACCAGGTAAATGCACTCAGTCTCGACAAGGTTACCATTCTCTACGTTTTCGTGTGTGCCCTTTTTCTGGCCGCAGCCGCTCTTTTTCATTTTTCGAAGAAAGTGCCAGTCGGAGCCGGCGAAGCACAAGGCGAAAAAGCCCCCAAGGCCATGCGCATGATGTTGCTTCTGACCCTCTTACTGATCGCCGTTTTTGTTCCGGTTTTCATGAGTTACCGGAGTAGCACCACCGAAAAACATATACTGGAAATGAACAGAATGCGGTGGTTGTTGGGCGGACTGGCTGCGGTTATAGGTATACTTTTATATTCTTATTCCCGGGCACAAAAACAATCCGACGGCTGGGGCGCCATGAAATATCCTCAACTGGTGTTAGGCATGCTGGCCATTTTTGTATACGTAGGTGTGGAAGTGGCTATCGGCAGCAACCTGAGTGAACTGCTGAAGCAGCCGGCCTTTGGTGGGTTTGAAGCCTCCGAGGCAGCCCCCTATGTATCGATGTATTGGGGAAGCCTGATGATCGGACGCTGGGCCGGTGCCATTAATGTTTTTCGTCCGGGACGCAACGTAAAAAATATATTATTACTCGTGATCCCTCTCATTGCCTTCGGTGTCATTATTGCCATCAATACCATAGCACAAAGTGATATGACCCCCTTGTATGCATATTTCTTTTGTGTTCTGATTCTGATTCTGGCTTTTTATATCACACAGGATAAACCCGCACGAACTCTGTTGATTTTTAGCCTGCTGGGGGTGGCCTCCATGCTCACCGGTTTACTCAATGAAGGTCGCATCGCCACCTATGCCTTTTTAAGCGGCGGTTTGTTTTGCAGTGTGATGTGGCCCTGTATCTTCTCGCTGGCTACAGCCGGATTGGGAAAATTCACTACCCAGGGTTCCGGCTTTTTAATTATGATGATATTAGGAGGTGCCATCATTCCACCTGTTCAGGGAAAACTGGCCGATCTTCTTCAAAGCGGAAGCACACAAACCGGTTATGGCATTCACACTTCATATTGGATTACCGTTATTTGTTTTGCCTATCTCGCCCTTTTTGCCCTGTTGGTAAAACGTATTCTTCATAAACAGGGTATCGACTATGATGCCGCCGAAACTGCAGCCCATTAACTACCATAGCACATGAAGTATAGTATTGGTATCGACTTGGGTGGAACTAATTCTGCTTTCGGTATAGTAGATAAAAAAGGAAGAATTATTTCCGAAGGCAGTATCCCTTCTGCTGGTTTTTCTACCCCTGAAGAGTATGTGAAAGCAATGTTCCATGCCCTTCAACCCGGTATGCAACAAGCAGGTATTATCCATATCAAAGGAATCGGAATTGGTGCCCCCAATGGAAACTTCTATACGGGGCAGATTGAATTTGCACCCAATCTTCAATGGAAAGGGATTGTTCCACTGGCTCGTCTTTTTACCGAACAATTTAAGCTGCCAGCCATTCTAACCAACGATGCCAATGCGGCTGCCATTGGTGAAATGATGTATGGTGCCGCTAAAGGAATGAAAGACTTTATTATGGTAACGCTCGGTACCGGCGTGGGAAGTGGTTTTGTAGCGAATGGAAAAATGATTTATGGTCACGATGGCTTTGCCGGAGAACTGGGACATACCATTGCCATACGCGAAGGACGAATGTGTGGTTGCGGCCGGAAAGGGTGTTTGGAAACATACACCTCTGCAACCGGTATTGTTCGCACCGCCCATGAATTTCTGGAGTCCGGAAGCGAGGATTCTTTACTGCGTACAGCTGTTGAACTCAACGCCCGTACCATTTATGAAGCTGCGTGCCAGAACGACACACTGGCATTGAAAATTTTCGATTTCACCGGTAAAATTCTGGGACAGAGTTTAGCCGATGCTGTGGCCATTACCAGTCCGGAAGCTATTATTTTATTTGGCGGACTGGCCCGGGCCGGTCGTTTTATTTTTGAACCCACCCAACGCTATATGGAAGAAAATTTGCTTCAGATTTATAAGAACCGGGTGAAACTGCTTCCTTCAGAACTGAAAGAAAGTGATGTAGCGGTGTTAGGTGCAGCAGCACTGGTGTGGAGTTAAGTCTGATAACGCAACAGGTCCGGAGAATGATAATTCCAGTTGATTTTTCCACCACCGGATACCTTATTATTCTTTGTTTACATTTGCAGCCATATGTCTGACGCTTCCCAACATTCTTCGCCTCTTCATCATAAGAATCATGTGAATGAGATGTACCAGAACTGGTTTCTCGATTATGCCAGTTATGTGATTTTGGAACGGGCGGTACCCCTGGCGCTGGATGGTCTGAAACCTGTACAACGACGTATTCTTCATGCCCTGCGTGAAATGGATGATGGCCGTTTTAATAAAGTGGCCAATGTGATTGGACAAACCATGCAATACCATCCACATGGTGATGCCAGTATTGGCGACGCAATGATCCATATTGGCCAGAAGGAATTGTTACTGGATACTCAGGGGAACTGGGGCGATTACCGTACCGGCGACAATCCGGCGGCACCCCGTTATATTGAAACCCGTTTATCGAAATTTGCGCTCGACGTAGCCTTTAATCCAAAAATAACCGAATGGCAGCTCAGTTACGATGGCCGGAAAAATGAACCTCTGGCCCTGCCCATGAAGTTTCCGTTATTGCTGAATCAGGGAGCGGAAGGCATTGCAGTAGGTCTTTCCACAAAAGTACTTCCCCATAACTTCTGCGAATTACTCGATGCCTCGGTAAAATATCTGAAGGGAAAAAAATTTGAGTTATTCCCCGATTTTCTGACCGAAGGAATGATTGACGTCAGTAACTACAACGATGGCCGGCGGGGTGGTAAAGTTCGGGTTCGTTCCCATATTGAAAAACCCGATAACAAATCGCTCATCATTCGCGATGTACCGTATGGGGTTACTGTTCCGCAGTTGATAGAAAGTATTGTAAAGGCGAACGATAGCGGTAAAATCCGAATTAAAAAGGTCACGGACGCCACTGCAGCCAATGTGGAAATTGAAATTCAGTTAGCCACCGGTGTTACGGCCGATCAAACCATTGATGCCCTGTATGCCTTTACCAACTGCGAAGTATCGATATCGCCGAATACCTGTGTGATTATCGATAATAAACCTTGTTTTGTTTCAGTCAGCGAATTATTAAAACGTTCTACCGATCATACCCGGGAACTGCTCCGGATGGAACTGGAATTGAAATTGAAGGAGCTGGAAGATCAGTGGCATTATTCTTCACTGGAAAAAATATTTATCGAGAAACGGATTTACCGCGATATAGAAGAAGAAGAAACATGGGAAGGAGTATTGAATGCAATCGACAAAGGACTGAAGCCCTATAAAAAACTATTCCGCCGGGAAATTACCCGCGACGATATTATCAAACTTACCGAAATACGAATCAAGCGCATTTCCCGGTTCGATGCCTTCAAAGCCGATGAACAGATTAAAGCTATTGAACAAGGTATTGAAGAAACAAAACATCATCTGGCACACCTGACTGAATTTGCGATCAGCTGGTTCGAAGACTTACTGAAGAAATACGGAAAAGGCCGTGAACGCCGAACCGAAATCCGGATTTTTGATACGATACAGGTAGCCGAAATTGCTATTGCCAATACGAAACTCTATATCAACCGCAGTGAAGGATTTATTGGTACCGGACTAAAGAAAGATGAATTACTGACCGAATGTTCGGATGTGGATCAGATTATTGCCTTTACCCGCGATGGGAAAATGAAGGTGATTCGTGTAGCCGATAAAGTATTTATTGGTAAAGACATTATTCATGCCGAAATTTTTAAGAAGAATGATGAACGCACTACCTATAATATGATTTATGTAGACGGTCAGAGCGGAGTGGCTTATGCCAAGCGCTTCAATGTAACCGGTGTAACACGCGATAAAGAATACGACCTGACCAAGGGAAGTCCGAAAAGCAAAGTGCTCTATTTTACATCCAACCCCAATGGAGAAAGCGAAATTGTCACCTTACAACTGAGTGCAGCCTGTAAAGCCAAAATAAAAACGTTCCCGTTCGATTTCGTAGAGCTGGGTATCAAAGGCCGCAGCAGTATGGGCAATCAGGTAACCAAGTATCCGGTGAAAAGTGTGAAGCTGAAACAGAAGGGAAGTTCAAGTTTGGGTGGACGAAAATTGTGGTACGACGATGTGGTGGGCCGCCTGAATACCGAAGAAAAAGGCATGTACTTAGGTTCGTTTCAGGACGATGATAAAATTCTGACTATCTATAACGATGGTTCATACACCCTGAATGGTACTGAACTCAGTACACGATTCGATGCCGACAAAGTGGTGAGCATAGAAAAATTTAAACCTCAGGCCATTCTAAGTGCAGTGTATTACGATGCCGAGAAAAAACAATTTAATATTAAACGCTTCCGGATTGAAACATTAACCATGAACAGCCGTTTCCAGTTTATCCGCGAAGGGGAAGGAAATTATCTCGAATGGATTACTTCGGTAGAAGATCCCGTGATTCGTTTGAAAACCGGTAAGAAAAAATACCTGCCCAGTGAACAAACGATCCGGTTACAGGATATGGTAGATGTGATGGGCTGGAAGGCGGTTGGAAACAAACTCTGCGATAAAGACCTGCTGGAAATCCAATTGATGAATGCCTCTGCGGAAGAAGACGATCCACAGGGAGAATTATTCTAATACCTGAATAACCCGTTGTGAAAGCTGACTATACCTTAAAGAAATCGCTTGGCCAGCATTTTCTCGTACATGAAGAAACCTGCCGCAACATTGTCGATGCCTTAGGATCATACTCCGGTCCTTTACTGGAAATTGGTCCGGGTGCCGGAGCGCTGACCACGTACCTGATTCAGAACCCACAATGGGATTTACATTGTATTGAACTGGACCGTGAAAAAGTTCAGTATTTACTAAAACATTACCCGGCACTTCAGTCAAGAATAACCGAAGCTGATTTTCTGAAGATGGAATGTCCCTTTCCGGGTACCTTCCGTATTATTGGTAATTTCCCATACAATATTTCCTCTCAGATTTTGTTTCGTGTGCTCGACTGGCGCGATCAGGTAGAAGCTGTAGTGGGGATGTTTCAGAAAGAAGTGGCTGTTCGTATAACATCCAAACACGGGAATAAAGACTATGGCATTTTAAGCGTATTGATACAAACTTACTACGAAACCGAGTACCTGTTTGATGTTCCCGCTGCCCGCTTTCAGCCACCACCGAAAGTGGAAAGTGGGGTACTGCTTATGAAACGCAAATGGAAGGATCCCGAAGGACTGGATTATAACCGCTTCCGGCAATTTGTAAAAACAGCTTTTAATCAGCGTCGTAAAACCTTACGCAACGGTTTCAGATCGTGGTTAAAACCGGACCAGTTAAAAGAATCCATCTTCGATAAGCGTGCCGAACAATTAAGTATAAACGAATTCGTTCAGTTGTTTCAGTCGCTCTACCCTCCGGGTGAAGACTTTTCAAATACTACCTTTACTGAATGAAAACCGTATTGCTGGCTGCTCCCGTTTCTGACACCTTCAGGCATTGGCTCCAACAGGAAGGTTTTGAACTTTTTATCTACGACTTCCACAACGAAATTCCATATCCCCGCATTACAGGTATCATTACGTCCAATCGCCTGGTACTGAACGTAGAAAATCTGCGTCATTATTCCAGTCTGCAATGGATAGCCCGCTTAGGCTCCGGGATGGAAATTATTGATACCGCGTATTGTGCCCAAACTTCCATTGCCTGCTTCTCGTCGCCTGCTGGTATTGCTTCATCCGTAGCCGAACATACTATAGGCATGCTGCTTGGTTTGCTGCACCTTATTCCGAAGGCTATGGATGAGATCCGGAATGGAAACTGGATACGGGAAGCCAACCGGGGACTGGAACTTGGTAGCCGAACCATTGGAATTATTGGATATGGGCATACCGGATCCGCTTTTGTTGAAGTACTAAAAGCCTTCCATCCACGAATTCTGATATACGATAAATACAAATCCGGCTTTTCATTTGAAGCCAGTTTAGAGGAGCTGAAAAACGAAGCAGATATCATTTCATTTCATGTACCCCTGAATGATGAAACACGGCATTATTACAACCGTTCGTTTATGAGCGAGATGAAAAAGAAACATATTCTCATCAATACATCACGGGGGGCTATTGCCGAAACGCAAACCATACTGGAGGGCCTGCAAAGTGGCCAGATTTCCGGGGCTTGCCTGGATGTACTGGAAGAAGAAAGCCGGATCGGGGACGTATTGAAGGACCCCAAAAATATAGTACAGCAACTTTTAAACTACCCTGTGATATTGACTCCTCATATTGCCGGATACAGTATGCAGGCTATAGATAAGATGAGTGAAGAACTTCGGCTTCAGTTGGCAGAATATTTTACTGCAGGTGGAATTCATCCGTTGAAAACCCTGGAGGAATAATAAAATTTCGATGGACTGTATTATTTTCGTAGTGTGAGTGAACAGGTCCCTGTAAGTTTTAAATTATGTAACCGAACCTATAAGATTCGGGTGGATGCCACCAAGGAGGCCTACATACGCCAAACCATTCAGAAAATTCAGCAAACGCTGTTGCAATTGAAGCAACAATTCCCCGGGCGGGATGAACAGGACTATTTAGCCATGACCCTCATCGATAGTATTACTTCGATTCAGGATCCCGAAAGCCGCCTGCTTCAGGAAGAACAACACCTGATCGAAACGCTGGAATCACTTCATAAGATGATCGACGAATGAATAATGCTGAAATAGCGGATTCTTTTTCGTTGCTTTCTAAACTGATGGACATACACGGCGCCAACAGTTTCAAAGCAAAATCGTATGCCAATACCGCCTTTCAGATCGATCGGCTGGACACCGAGTTGTCTGCCCTTTCAAGAGATGCAATAGCGCAACAAAAAGGAATTGGGGAGAGTGCAGGCCGTAAGATTATAGAATTATTGGATACCGGCCGGATGACTGATCTGGATGAATTACTTAAAAAAACCCCGGCGGGTATTCTCGAATTGATGAAGATTAAAGGCATTGGTCCGAAAAAAATTGCCGTTATCTGGAATGAGTTGGGTATAGAATCTCCAGGTGAACTTTTATATGCCTGTGAGGAGAATCGGTTAATCCATTATAAAGGGTTTGGAGAAAAATCGCAGCAAAGCATTGCAGAAGCCATACAATTTTATCTTTCCAATCAGGGTAGTTTTTTATATGCTCAGGTAGAACCTCTGGCACATCAGTTCATGCACGAATTACCCATACTGCTTCAAACCGAAGTGGCATTAAGTGGTGATATGCTGCGACAGAATGAAGTACTGGATACACTGGAATGGGTGGTTGCGCTGTCGCCAGAAGAAGTGCTTGACAAAATGAAAAACCTGCCGGTATGGGAACCGCTCCAATCGGATGATTCATCTGTTATTTTCCGCTATGCACACCAATTGAATGTTTGTTTTTATTGCTGTGATGCCGCCTCTTTCGAAGCCACCTGTTTTAAACATAGTTGCAATGAAACATTCTGGAACGAATGGCAGCGACTGTATCCGGAAACACCGTTGAACAGAAAAGAAGAAGAAGTATTCGAATCGTTGTCCTTACCCTATATCCCTTCTGCCCTGCGCGATCAACCGGAAGTGTTGGAAATAGCACGTCAGGGACAACTCCCTTCCCTGATCCGGTATGAAGATATTCGTGGAATCATTCATAATCACAGTACCTGGAGTGATGGGTCGAATTCCATTGAAGAAATGGCACAGGCCTGTATCCGGCATGGCTTCGAATACCTGGTAATGAGTGATCATTCGGTAAGTTCGTTTTATGCGAATGGATTGAATGCCGACCGGATTAAACAACAACAGGAAGAAATAGATGCACTGAATGAAAAACTGAAACCATTCCGCATCTTCAAAAGTATTGAATGTGATATTCTGAATGATGGCAGTCTGGATTACCCCGACTCCGTTTTAAAAACATTTGATCTGGTAATTTGTTCGGTGCATCAGAATCTCAAGATGTCGGAAGACAAAGCCATGGAACGAATACTGCGAGCCATCGAAAATCCATACACCCGCATACTGGGACATTGCAGCGGACGTTTATTGCTCAGCCGGAAAGCCTATCCGCTTCGTTATCCCGAACTGATTGCAGCTTGCCGTCAACATAATGTAGTCATAGAAATCAATGCCAATCCACGCCGACTGGATATCGACTGGCGGTGGTTACACGAATGCCGTAAACAAAATGTTCTGTGTTCTGTCAATCCTGATGCACATCATACAGATGGTATACTGGATATCCGGTATGGCGTGCTGGCAGCTCAAAAAGGATTACTTACTGCCGGTATGAATCTCAGCTCCTATTCCCTGACGGAATTCGAAACCATTCTGAAAAACAAAGTACATTAATCGATCTGTATTTCCTGCAACGCATTATTCCCGGAGATATAAGGATAATACATCAGCGAACAATGAGCCGGAGCCTGTACAAAGGTACCGGTAAAGACCGGCAACATGTCAACATCAAAACGATAGGAACCCACAGGTAACTGATCGAAATAGAGAATCATTTTTTCCTGACGATATTCGGTATAGGTTCCAAAGGATGGCTTTGATACCACCTTCATACCCGATGGAACCGGAATTTCCAACATCACTTTTTCATGGCCCTGAAAAGCATACAAATCAATTTGTAAGGTGCAAGGCTTACCTGCTTTCAGGTGTGTACTTCCGCTACGATCTTGTATCCATTGGGTTTGTATCCGAAACACAGAATCTATTGGTCGGGGATTACGAATACTTCTGCGAAGCGTAGCATTGGCATACACTATTCCACCTTTATGTTGCAACTGATAGGTTCCCGATTCGATAGGCATTCGGTATGGAAATGATTTTACCTTCAACGTGTCATTAATATTTACTTCAGCTACGGCCGAGGCAGCCCCCTGACTCATGGCCGACAAGCACAATGCTTCAATCATACAGGCTCTGGAATAGGTATTCAGATTATCTTCTAACTGACCATTCAGCAATTGGGCACGAAACATTTTCAGCCACTCATCCCCCAGAGAGGTGCCGGAAAACAACTGATAGGCCATAAACACCGAAGCACGGGGGTCGTGAAAGAAATTACCACAATAAGGACGTATTACATGCTGATTCAAACTAAGATATACCGGATACAAATCGTCTGCGGTCACCGGCTTTCCAATCATATCCCTGATTTTTACCCAATAGATACGATCGGCATCACTCCAGTTTTCCTCTTTCAGTTTAAGGAATGCATTCACCATGGATTCAGTGGCCCGTCCTTCCTTCTTCAATAAATACAAGGCATACAACTGATCGCTGATGCTTAACCCGGCATACGACCGGATAATCCATTCGCGTGCATTGCTGTAATTGCTGTTCAGGTATCCCTGTTGGTGAGCCTGTTGTAAAACCTCCATGGCATATAGCGTCATACGGGCAATCCCATCCTGTCGTTTCCACCAACCCCAGGAGCCATCTTCATTCTGATAGGCCGACAACTGGTTAATGAGCCGGCTGATTTTTGTTTTCAGTTTTTCCGTTTTTCCTAATGAAGCATTGATCCGTTCCTTTATCAGTAAGGCTCTCAGTTTGGACGCACATTGTTCGGTGCACTGATAATCGTATTGCTCTAAACGGGAAACTTCTTCTACAATTTTTTCATATAACGCATTATTCAAAATCAATTCGCCTTCTGCGTCCTTAGGAAATTGCATCGAATACCGGCGATCGGAATCCATGGTTAATCCCTGATAATAAACAGTCTTCAGATCGGTATCCAGTACGCGGGCAGTTCTCACCTCTTCATCGCGGTACTGTTCCCCTTTCGAAATGGAAGAAACCAATCGTAACGTATCGGTACTCAGAGCATCAATAGAAACACTGTCGCTGGTTTCGTTTTTCAGTTCAGTGCTGCGTTGAAGAATGGTTTTATCATTTAACAGAATACGAATCTGAACCTCCTGGCTTTTATTGGTAAGATTCTGGGAACGGATTTTTGCCGTCAGGTGATCGTTACGATAGAGATAAGAAGGAAAATTAACTTGCGTTTGAATAGGTTTAAACACCTTCGTTTCTGTTGAATCCTGCCCATGCAGCCGATGTTTACCCATGGCCACCCATTGTGTTTTCCAGGTGGTAATATTATCGGGCAGCTTCACTAAGAACTGAGCCTTCCCTTTTTTATTTGTAATCAGGTTGGGTTGCCAGAATCCTACATCGCTAAACCGGCTGCGGGTTACCGAACCATTCCCCTGATTGACAAATTCTTTTAACGCCGATTCATCCAACTGAGAAATGGAACGGGGTTTTACATCTCCTCTTCCGGGCAAAGCACTAAACGCTTCGATGCCATCGGCTGATACTTCATAGGATTGCACCATGGCAGGAGCAAACTGAATTTCCCGCATGGCAGTACCCTGATCCAGGGTATAGGAACCCATGGGTGCAGTGGCATAGGCATTCATGCTGGCATTCTTTGAAAGCGCTTCTTCGGCATAATACAGTGGCGCTTCATTCACAACTGGTCCTTCTGCAGCACCCATTGCTATGGTCATTTCGGTTTCCACCAACGTACATCGGATAAAAAGTTTCTTTTTGCTGCGAATCTGCAGTTCAGACAAAAGTTGCGTTTCGTAACCCCAGGCACTGATCCGTAACTGATATTCTCCTTCTGGAATATCCTGTATACTGAAGTACCCACGGGCATCGGTAATCACATAACTGTGTACCCAGTGATCACGCAACAAAGAAACATTCACTCCACGTACCGGGTGTTTGTTTTCATCGAGCAGAATACCTTCAATACGAACCCGTCCATCTGCCGACGCTTCACTGACTTCAGCGGTTGAACTTCGGTTTTCCTGCGCCTGCTGCACATAATCCGACAAATTAGTGGTATAATATTTTGAATACACCGGTATTCTTTCATCAAATGGTGCAAGAAAAACATTCAATAAAAAGAAATCGTCCTGAATAAAATGAATGTTATTCAACGTTAGGGAAGTGTATCCGGGTTTTGAAATACGGATCTGATAGGGAGTGGCTTCATCAGAAGGGGTGCTCCATTCAGATGTATTCGACGAGAATGTATTCACACCATACACTTCATGTCCATCACGAAATACTTGAATCTGAACCTGCTGTATCGGCTGTCTGCTTTCCTTATCATATACGGCTACCTGCATTCGGTTACTTTGATTCCTTCCGCAAAACAATGAAAGTCTGTAATCGGAATGTAAAAATTCATACACCGGTCGTTGTGATTGTATATCCTTCAACCCGATTTGAAAATTATATTCCATTCCGTTCCTATACTGTGTTCCGGTATATTCCCGCAAACGATAAGCCGGATGATACACTTTCAGTTGATAAGACCCTTCGGGCACCTCAAGAAATTCAAAATCCCCTACTGCATTGGTGGTGGCTCCATATTTATACACTCCGTTCATTTCAAGCAATACCAATGCATCGGGTACCGGTTCTGCACTCTGCGAAGTAATCCGGCCGTGTATGAAAGGATGATTAAAATGGCCTGCTTTACCCATAGGCACCTGACTACTTTGTTCTGGTTCAAAATAAAAAGGCATCATAGGCAAGCGCGTCAGGTCGTTATAAATCTTCAGCGGAAGTGCCATTACTTCTTCCGTCCGGTTCATTAATTCCAGTTTCTCAGGTTGCACATACCATTCAACCGCTTGCTGTAGTTGTACATTGTGAAATACCAATACACGATTCCGATTCAGTAAAAAATACATATCATGTTTTCCGGTATCGCTATATACAGGAATTGATGTCAATGGACTAAACGGAATGTCTGGTATAAAATTAGCATCTTCAGGATGCGACCGGTTGATGATCCACACGGCTTTGACAAAGTTCTTTTTCGATGCATTGCAAATACGCAGATAAATCATGCAGCTGGAAGTTGAAGACCGGTATTGTTGCGAAAAATTAGCTTCCTGATTCACCCGGTTCAGACTATCTGCCACACGGTTATATTGCAGGTTCGACGGATTGGGCACGGGAACCAACGTATCCATTCTGAACAGGGCTTTCAAATGCTGGGCAGTACACAACTGTTCGGTGAAGGCAAAAAGAGCGCCTTTCATTTTTTCACGACTCTTAGTAATAAACTGTCGGGCGTTGGCATCATAAAAATGCATGTA